>JAIRNQ010000179.1 GCA_031257955.1 Deltaproteobacteria bacterium
ACGCTCTTCCGATCTATCCAAGGGCTGGCCAGGATCTTGTCCATCTCCTCCCAGGAGTCGACCAAATATGGACCGGCCAGGGCCCCGAGATCCGGTGTGTAGTCGCCAAGGGTGCCCGAGTCGGAAAGCATTACCACGTTGGCCCCCATGGTGGCCATTTCCAGGCAGTCACGTTTTGAGCCCAGCTGGGAACTGGGGTAGAGTTCCAATACCAACTCGCCGTTGCTTTTGGCCAGGGCCAACTCGGCCCATTTTTTGGCCAGCGTGTCGATGGGTTCGCCGGGGTGATTCTCGTAGGCGATCCTCAGTGTCACCTTGGCCTCGGCGACCGTGTCGCCCAGGCCGAGGCCGACGGCGGCTAGGGCTAGCGCGCAAACTATACACAACCAAAATCTTTTGGACATGGGATATCCTCCTGACCGGGGCCTTTGGGGACGCCGGCTGAAGCCGAAGCCGGGTGAAGCCCGGATCTTCGGAAAATGTATGGGTAAGCGAATCAATATAATTCAAAATGTCCAGACCGTAAGGCCATTCGTGGCTGGTCCGTAGGTAGGCCGCCCGTTAAGCCGTGGGCTGGGTCGCCAATTTGGCCGCATAAGGCCAATCGGGGCTGGTCCGTGAGAACCCACTTAAGTCTTGGGCGGTGCCGCCAATTGGGCGGCCATGGCGATGGCTTCGATCAGGGACTGGGGGTTGGCGCGGCCTTCGCCGGCCTTGCCGAAAGCCGTGCCGTGATCGACAGAGGTCCGGACAATGGGAAGCCCCAAGGTAACGTTGACCCCGGAGAGCTTGCCCCAAGCCTTTTCGTTTTGGTCGTATTTAAAGCCCACCAGTTTGGTCGGTATGTGACCCTGGTCGTGGTACATGGCCACCACGGCGTCGTATTGGCCTCCGAGCATTTTGGAAAAGACCGTGTCGGCCGGGATGGGCCCCTCCACCGAAAGGCCGGCGGCTTTGGATTCGGCCACGGCGGGCCTTACTTCCAGATCGTCCTCGGTCCCGAACAGACCGTCTTCCCCGCAGTGTGGGTTTAAACCGGCCACGGCTATCTTGGGATCGCCCAAGCCCAGTCTACGCAAGGCTTGGGCGGTCAGATCGATGACCTTGGCGATCCTGTCTTTCTTGGCCCGCTGGCAAGCTTCCCGAAGAGATACGTGGGTCGAGACGTGGCTTACCCTAAAGTTCCCGTCGGCCAGCATCATGGCGTAATCGCGGGTGGCGGTTTTTTCGGCGTATATTTCCGTGTGTCCCGAGTAATGGAAGCCGGCGGCGTTGATGGCCGCTTTGTTAATGGGCCCGGTAACCGTGCCATCGACTTGGCCGGCCAAGGCCAGCTCGATGGCTTTGGCCACGAATTCAAACGAGACCCGGCCTTGGGCGGCGGTAACGGTTTTGTGCTTAAGTTCGCTTAAGGAAAAGTTACCAGCCTCCAAAACCTCGATTTGTCCATGCCCATAGCGTCCCTGGGCCGGATCGGCTAAGGGGGCAACGGAAATTCCTTCAATTCCCGAAAAGGCCAGGGCGTTTTTTATCAAATCCACCGTCCCGATTATCAACGGTCGGCAAATTTCGTAAACCCCTTTCAGGGCCAGGGCTTTGGCGGCGATTTCCGGTCCAACTCCGCCAGGATCGCCTAAAGTAACGGCCAGAAGTGGGCGTCGATCGGTCATTGGTCGGACCCCCTTTCTCCGGAAGGTTCCTGGTCGGGAAAGGATTCGTCTTTACTGGAGCCCTTTTGGTTGGGCACCTTCGGGCCCGGTCCGGGGAGCGTTTGGTTGGCGCTTACCGGTGGCGGGTTTCCATTGGGGCCCAGATAGAGACGCCTCAAGAGTTCGCGGTCACCAAAGCCGCCGGATTTGGTTAAGATCGACCAGGGGCCGGCTTCCAGGAGGGCCACGCCTGGCTCCACCTCGGCCTTGAGCCAGCCGGCGCTGACACCCAGGGCGTTTAAGACGGCGTTGGCCGTGTCGCCCCCGGAGATAAACAGGCAGCCCGGTTGAAGCTCGGTTATGAGCGAGGCGGCCAAAATTCCGAAAGCGTCTATGATCTGTCGGCTGGAATGGAGGCCTTGACCTTGCCTCGGGGGGAGGTTCACGATCAAAGGCCCTTTGGTCAAAAGCTCTTCTGATTCTTTCAGTGAAACTGGCAAGGTTCCGGTTTTAACCCAGGCTAGGTCCAGTACCTCGGAGATATTTAGGGTGACCCGCTTTGCCCCTTCCCGCTCGACCAACACGTCCAACTGTTCTTTCAAAACGGCCGAGGTTGACCCGGCCAGGAACATGGTGGGTCGGGGCCCTCCGGCGTTGGCCAAAGGCGGCCGGAAATTGGTTCCGGCCTTTTCGCCTTGTCCCAGAAGCCGTCTGGAGAGGGCCCCAGCCAGCCCGGCCGATCCGCAAAGGATGAGTCTGTCACTGGCTTCCAGCCCAGCCTCGGCCAATACGTCAAGATCGGCGTTGGTTTCGGCGTCGGCGGCCCAAAGGACCCTGGTAGTCTGCGAGCCTGGGAGAATGGCTTCCAGAACGGCTGCCGGGCCTTTTCTTACGGTTTCCAGGCCCAGGGAGCGGACCGGCAGGCCGTGGTTACGTTCGAGGACCGAAGAGAGGCGCGAATCGGTGACCGGGCGGAAGGGATCCATCGAACTCTCGCCCTCGCTTACCAAACAGTCGCCAACGTAATGAAGTCCGTCCCTGGTCACCCGGCCTAGGTCTGGGTAAGCGGGGGCCACCAAGGCCCCGGCCAGGTTTAACTCTCCCAGGAGCATGGCCAGTTCCCAGCCAATTTGGCCTCTGAGGCAAGAGTCGATTTTTTTGTAGATTATTATTGGCCGACCTTCCCGTACCAAAACGGCGGTCTTGCGCATTATTTCCCGGATGCAGTCGTCGGGCGCGTTCCTGGATTCGGTGTCAACGGCCAATCCCCAAACCCCTTCCAGCCGACCCGGCCGGTCAAGGTTGGCCATCTTTACTTGGCCTCCGCTTAAAAAACGCACGCCCGTGTCGGCGGCGCCGGTAAGATCATCGGCGATGATCATAATCTCCGTCATGAGCATTCCTTCAGTTTGAAGATGGGATCGGCCTTCCCAAGAAAAGCCCAATGCCTTAAGGGGAATCTTGGGAAAAAGTCTTAAAAACTGACCGGAAGGGGCCAGAAAAAGGCTTTTTCCTCAAGGTTCCCCTTTGGTATCGCCTGGGGAGTATAGGCGCGATTCGCTCCATGGGATAGACTTATAACTTTGCAACCCCCGTGCCAATGCCCCAAGGTCGGCCCAAAGGATCGAAAAGGGGAACCATTTGTGGCAAAAGTCTGTCTTGAACCTGGGGAAGGCTATCCAGCCATGCGTCATTTTGAAACGTTTTGTTTCAAAATGTTGCGGTATGTTTTAGATTGTCGCGGTTTAGGAAAAGGGCAGGGGTTTTTGGGGGTCGGGCACCCGAGGCCTGGCACCCGGGGACTGGGTGCCTGGGGCTTGGCCTTTGGGCGTCGGGCGCTTATGTCGGGAAGATCAACCCA
The DNA here is from genome assembly GCA_031257955.1 of Deltaproteobacteria bacterium. Lineage (GTDB taxonomy): Bacteria > Desulfobacterota > Desulfarculia > Adiutricales > Adiutricaceae > JAIRNQ01. The sequence continues at coordinate 3,511 of JAIRNQ010000179.1, forward strand.
GGCGTTTCAGGCGACGCCACAGTGTCGAGCGGCTGATGCCCAGTTCTTTGGCCAGCTCCGCCTTGCGGCGAGAGCGCAGGGCCTCGGGGATAACGTCGCGTCTGTTTTCCGGGGCCAGGCAGGGCGACGGCTCGGCCAGGGCGACCAGGCGGGAAGTGGCCAGTCCTTCGGCCAATAACGATTCGACCAGCTCAAGGCGTTTGGTGAAGCCGCCGGTTATGATGGAGAGCCTTTCGACCAGGTTTTTGATCTCCCGGGCGTTGCCCGGCCAGGGGTGGTCCAGTATGGGCCCGCTAAGCTTGGGGTCTTCCCAAAAAAGGGGATCCAGGCCCGGGTTAATCTCATGGGCCAGCTTTTGGAACAGTAGCAAGGGGTCCCGGCCCCGCTCCCTGAGGGGCGGGATGGAGACGGTCAAAACCCCAAGGCGGAAGTAAAGGTCCTTTCGGAACTTGCCTTGGCGCACGGCCTCGGCCAGGTTGACGTTGGTGGCGGCCAGGATCCGGGCCCTGACCGGAATCAGCCGATCGCCCCCGACCGGCAAGATGGCTTTCTCCTCAATGGCACGAAGAAGGCGGCTTTGAAGGTCCAGGGGCATTTCGCCAAGCTCGTCCAGGAAAAGGCTGCCGCCGTGGGCCAGCTCAAAAATCCCTTTCTTTCCTTCCTTGAGGGCCCCGGTAAAGGCCCCGGGCGCGTAACCGAAAAGCTCGCTCTCGAGTATTGAGGCCGGAAGGGAGGCGCAGTTTAGGGCCACGAAGGGAACCCGCCCGCCGAATTTGTGATTGTGGACGCTTTGGGCCAGCATCTCCTTGCCCGTGCCGCTCTCGCCTTGAATGAGGATGGCCGAGTCGCTGAGGGCATACTCGGAGGAAAGCTCCAAAAGACGCCGGAAAGCCGCGTCCTCGGTCACGATGTCTTCGAATCGGTACCTAGCCACGTGGCCCTTGAGGTAGACCTTCTGGCGCAGGTGCCTCTCGCTGGTTTCAACCTTCTCGGCCGATCTGGCGATCACGGCCAGCAGAGGCGCGTTGGGTTCGCCGGGTTCATTGTCCCCGGATTCGGGGGCCCCGGGGATGGGGCGAAAATCGAGGAGGTATCGCTGGCCGCCAATGTCCGTCAGTTGATCGGCCTGGGCCCGCCCGCTGGTAAAAGCCTGTCGAAAAGCCGGAAGGCCCTTCCAGTCAAAACGATCCAAGGGGCTGTCGCCGCCGTTGGGCCTGGAGGCCATGGCCGCCTGGTTGCGGTTGTGGACGGCGCCGGCCCGATCGAGGATTAACACCGGGTCCTCGAGAACGTCAAGCACCGTCTTAAACTGTGAAAGGACGGCCAAGTGGCTGCGATGCTCCTCTTCCGCCCGGTTAAGCATGCTTAAGCGTTCCCTGGCTTCCCTAAGGGCGTCGGCCACGGCGTCGATGCCCGACTGGACCAACGCGGCGGTAAGGCCCAGCGCTTCGGCTTCCCCGGTTACGATCCGGTCCCCCAATACCACTTGTATACCCTCGTCCATAAGGGATCTTAAGCGGTCGGGCACTTCGGATTCGTGGTTAATGGCCGCCAGACGCAGGTCCATCTTGAGGATGTCGCCCAGCCTGTGGGCCCCGGTCAAAATGTTCTCGAACCCGATTAAGCCCATGGGTCCCATGAACCCTGGCTTTGACTCCCGGAGAATGTTTAGGCTTTCCAGGATGTCGCAAGCGCTTACCCCAATCTCCACCACCGGAAGCCCCAGCGTTTTTATGAGCCTGGCCGTGCCCCCGCGGCTAATAAACATCTTTACCCCTTGGCCCATGAGGGCGCTGGCCTCGGCGAAACCCGCCGCCAGATCCCCTTCCTTGACGAGAATGGGCCAGCCCAAGTCATCGGACACCTTGGCCGCCAGCTCGGCCAAAGCCTTGTAGGGAGCGATAAAAGCCACCTCGGAAAGGGTGGGCTCGACCTTAACCGCTTTGGCTGAGGCCGAACCGGCAAGTATCTTACCTTCCGTGGCCTTCTCGGCAACTTCCCTCCTGGCCGTGGCGCTTCCGTCCCCGGCGATCCCGGTCGCGACGGGATCGGGGCCGGCTTGTCCAAGTAGGCAGCGTTGGGGTATTTTTGTGGGCTTTTTTGGCATTGACGTATTTACCCGTAAACGTAAAGATTACGATGATAAATTAAATATTGGTCAATCGCCGGTCGCCTTCCCGTCCAACCGGGAAAGAGATCCGGACGGGGCAGAGACGGGGGCGGAACCCGGTCGGTTGGCCCCAGCGACTAGCCGGCTCGGCTTAGGGCTGGTCTATCGGGCTGTATTGGCTTTGGGCCTGAGAAGTGATTTACTATAACCACTATCTAGACTTAAGGCAAGCGTTACCAAGGACGCAACGATACTTGGGCAAAGAGCTCGAAATAACCGTTCAATAGTTGACAAGAGCGCAACCGTACCGATAAGTTAAGGAGTTCACAAGGAAGTTTTTATCCGGTGGAAAGAAAAGCGCGAATTTGCAAAGGTTCTCTGGCGATATATCCTTAAATGACAATGTTTTTGAATCTTTAGCCGATTGAGAGCCCATAGGACTGGGCCAAAAATTAATTCCGCTAAAACTATATTGACAACGTTTAGACAACGTGGTATCATACATTCAATTATCCATATATACTATACTCATTAAATTAAAAGCGCTGCGGACAAGTCGTTATTATATAACGATTTGGTTGGTTTTGGATTAAAACCAAGGCTAACCATTTTCGCGTTGCCATTATACATGGTTCGTCCGTTTTTATTTTTATTTTAAAATTCGAGATGTTAGCTCAAGAGATTTTTCCAGCGCCGAGCCTAGCCGGAAAATTCTGACGTGACCGGAGGGTCCCGAAGGACCAGACTCGGTCCCCGTCGATAAGGGCCCCACACTCGGAAGGCTCAGCCTACTTTATGGCCTAGGCTTGGGTAAGGCTGGACGCGACCCGAATCGATATACAACCGCGCTATTGACAGTGTAAGGGAGGAACAATGGCGGATTACGAACAAATGCTCCAAGCTATGATTGAGCTTGACGAAGAAGCTTTGATTGAAATGGCCGAGGCCATCATGGCCGAGGGCGGCGCCCAGGCCATCGATTTGATGAAAGCTTGCCAGGAAGGCATGGAAGAGGTGGGCCGCCGCTTCGAGGCGGAGGAATACTTCATCGGCGATCTGGTCTGCGCGGGCGACATGATGGGCAATGTAATGAAGATCGTGCGCCCGGCCCTGGCCGCCGGAGCGGACAAAAAAATCGGGACCATGATAATGGCCACGGTTAAGGGCGACATGCACGACATAGGCAAAAACATCGTCAAAGCCCTATTGGAAGCGGCCGGCTTTGAGATAGTCGACCTGGGCATTGACGTTGAGCCGACCATTATCGTGGAAACGGCCAAGGAAAAGAATATCAACATCGTAGGTTTAAGCTGCGTGCTAACCCTGGCCATCGACTCCATGAAGCAAACGGTCCAGGCCTTCCAGGCGGCCGGGCTTCGGGAGGGAATCCATATTATCATTGGAGGAAACCCCGTTTCCGAGGAAGTAAAGGCTTTTACCGGAGCCGACGCCTGGGCCATCAATCCCCAGGACACCATCAGAACTTGCCGCGCCTGGGCCGGGGCTTGAGTTTTGTGGGCTGGCCGCGAATAGGCCGACGAGGAGCCCTTGAGGCCCCCGGTGGCCCCGGAGGGGTGCCTGGGTAGGTTTGGGGCCAGAGACGAGATGGATCCCCGTCCAGAATTTGCCCATAAACGGGTCTAGAAGCCCCGTGGCGGGTCTTGACCGTCCGGGGAGGTAGGGGAGTATCCGTTTTTCGTCTCCAGGCCCGTAGAAAGCGTTTGAGGACGATTTTCGTTATTGGAAGCGGCCGGCTTTGAGATAGTCGATTTGGGCATCGACGTTGAGCCGACGGTTATCGTGGAAACGGCCAAGGAAAAGAATATCAACATCGTCGGCTTAAGCTGCGTGTTAACCCTGGCCATCGACTCCATGAAGCAAACGGTCCAGGCCTTCCAGGCGGCCGGGCTTCGGGAGGGAATCCATATTATCATTGGAGGAAACCCCGTTTCCGAGGAAGTAAAGG
>JAIRNQ010000247.1 GCA_031257955.1 Deltaproteobacteria bacterium
TCCAGCCTGAGTTCGTAGCGCAGGCGGCCGGCGAAGGTACCCTCGATGGCCTTCCGGGCTTGGTCGAGGCCATGGCCCCCATTGTCCGGGCCTACCGTGCCCAGGGTCAGCCGGAGCAACCTTTCGGGCCAAAGGGAGGCCGAAAAGGAAGTAACGAAGGGCAAATCATAAAGCCTCTCGGCAAGATCGCCCAGAATAAAGCCGAAATCATTGGCCTCCCGTCCCGGGATGAGCAGATCGGCGGACCGGCCGCGGACTTCGATTCGCCTGAGGACCGAGCCGCAGCGGCAGGGGCCGGGCAAAAGACGCCCCAGATCGCCGGTTTGGTAGCGGATTAGGGGCATGGCCCGCCGGCTGAGGGAAGTGAGGACCATGGACCCGACCCGGCCCGGGTTTTGGGGCCCGCCGTCCGGGGCCAGCGTTTCCCAGACCAGATCGGCTTCCCGCAGGTGGGGCCCGGCCTGGGCCCGGCATTCCACCGCCCCGCCCAGACCGAACTCGGTCATGCCAAAATGCCGAAAAACCTCTACGCCCCAAGCCTTGGCGATGCCCCGGACCAGCGAGGGCGGTGCCGGCTCGCCGCTTAGGAGGACGCTTTCAAGGCTTTTGGGCTTGGGGCCGGTCCTGGCCAGATAGATAATCTGGGAAGGGAGGCCGACCAAGGTGGTGGCGCCGTAATTGGCCAGTCTTTCTCGGTAGGCGGCCAGTTCCTTCTGGCCGTCGGGCATAAAGCCCAAAACCTCGCAGCCCACGCCGTGGAAGGCCAGGGCCTCGGTCAGCAGCTGCCCGACCGAGCCGGGTCGCTGCCCGGACATGGACAAGGCAACTTTTGTTCCCTTTTCCGGACATAATACATTTAACATACCATAGCGAAAAAACTCAATAGTATTTTTTAGATCCCCCGAGTCGGAAAATATCCTCTTGGCCTGGCCCCCGCTGCCCGACGAGGGGACGGTTATCAGTCCCTCCACTTCGCCTTGGCCCACGGCCAGAAAGCTTTCGGGATTCAAGGCCAGATCCGCGGGCTGGGTCAGGGGCAGATCCCGCAAAACGCTCAATATCAAGCCTTCGGCCCGGTCCGGGACGATATCGCCGGCTAGGGCTTTCCTTAGCCCCTGGGCCGCCCGCAGTAGCTCCGGTCCGGCCAAGTTACGGTAAAAGGGGGAAGATTCGGCGGCAAAGGCGCAAGTATGGGCCAGCCGGTCCAGTCTGGCCCGGGCCAGTTTGACGGCTAGGCCGCCGGGTCCGGCCAAGGCCCGATCCAATTGGGTGTCCAGGGGGTTTGGGGGAAGGGCCCCGGCCGTTTCCCTTGGGCCGGCTGGGCCAGGGGGGCAGCCGGGGGTTTGGTTACCGGTCACGGTTTGGGTGACCGGTAAAGGGCCCGCCCGTCGGCCGAGGTCAAGTTCATGGCGCAAAAGGGCACGAAACGATCCGGAGGGTTAAAGACGTGGACGCAGCAGCCCCGTAGGCGGGCCAGATCCACGGTCCAGACGTCTTGGAAGGCCATGGCCGTAAGGCTAAAGGATTCCCTGGCCGCTTGGGCAATAAACTCGTCGAAGGCGTCGGGGGGCCGCTTGGCCATGGGGATGGCCAAAGCCGGGGCCCGGGCCCCGGCGCCGCCGTCGGCTGGGGACCCATCGATTGTTTGGGTCCCGCCCGGAGACCAACTGCGCAGGATGATGTCCACGGCCCGCTCGCGGCTGGCCGCCGTCTCGCTGGGATCCGAGGGCCTGTCGGTGGTTTTGGGCGGCTTGGAACAACAGCTGGAGTCGTTCTGCCCGGGCCTGGGCACCAGGGTTCCGTCGGGAAGGCGCCTAAAGCGTAGATGGAACGAGCATCGTTCATGCTCGCAGCCGGGCGGGAAGGCTAAGCCAACGTCGATGCCGCCTTTGGTTTGGCGGCCCAGCTCCTGGAGGAGTTCGGGCAGGGTCAGGCGATTTTCGGCCCCGGAAAAAGGGTTTCGGCCCGAGGTGGTCATGGGCTGGAAATGTAGCCCCCGGACCAGGGGTTTGGAGACGGCGTAGCTAACCAGTTCCCCCAACTCCTTATCGTTTAAGCCCTTAACCACCGTGGGCACCAAAACGGTGGGTAGACCGGCCCGTTCGAGGTTATCCACGGCTTGGAGTTTTTCCTTAAGTATGGGGCGACCGCGGATGGTGGTAAGGGTTTGGTCGTTTAGGGAATCGAATTGTAGAAAGACCCAAGTGAGGCCGCGCCGACGAAGTTCTTTGGCCAGTTCGGGGTCCTTGGCCAAATTCAGCCCGTTGGTGTTAAGCTGAACGGCCGGGAAAAGTTTGGTGGCCGCGGATACCAAATCCAGTAGGCCGGGGTGGACGGTCGGCTCGCCCCCGGAGATTTGGAGAACTACCGAGCCGGCTTGCGCTTTGACGAAGGCCAACCGATCGATGAACCGGCCGATGTCCTCTTTGGCCTCCGGCTTTCCCCCGGAAGAGGCGAAGCAAACCGGGCAGCCCAGGTCGCAGCTCTGGGTTATTTCCAGAAGGACCGTGCAAGGGTACTGGCCGTGTTCGGGACAAAGGCCGCAATCGAAGGGGCAGCCTCGGTTGGCCTCCCGGTGGACGTTTAAGCCCACGGCCGGTTTTTTTGGCCGCCGCCAGCTCTCGAAGGACGGTGCCCCGCGCCAGACGGCCTCTCGAAAGGGACCGTGTTCCGGGCAGATCCGACATAGCGACGCTTCGTCGCCGGACTTTACGATCTCGGCCGGCAGGACCTTCAGACAGATCGGGCACAGGCTCTCGGTGGTCGAAAGAATTTGCCCCTCGGCCGTCCCGGCCAAGGCGTCCGGCCGGGCCATGGGTATGGCCGGGGTGGGGAAAGGGGCGGTAGCGGGCGCGGCCTTCGGGGCGGCGAGGGAAGCGGGAGTGGGCTCGGGCTCGGCCTTTGGGGCGGCGGGGGAAGCGGGAGTGGGCCCGGTCTCGGCCTTTGGGATTACCTCGCCGCCGCCGGTGGCGGTATGGTCGGTCATTCCAACTCCCTCCCTTGGCTGGGATCGATCCCGTGCTCGACCAAAAGGGCGATGGCCTTGGCGTAGGAGCGGCCGACCAGATCGGCGCAAGCGGCCGTAGGGTTTGATGTAGATAGATCCAGCTTCTGTCCGCCGGCCTCGAAGATGGCGGCGCAGGTCGGGGCCGTTTTCCCCTGGAGTTCGTCTTGGATGAACCACTTGACCAGGGCGCCCATGGGCAGCTTTGAGGCCGGTATGGGCGACTCAAACTCCAGGCCCTTTCCCAAATGCACGCCCATGAGGCACAGGCCTCCGGTCAGGGCCCCGCAAAGCGATCCGTGGGAGGCGCCCATGGCCAGCGAGGCCATGGCCCTAACGAGATCCGGGTTCTCCCGGCCCATTATCCGCAGGCCCATAAGGACTACAATTTGGGCGCAAGTATAGCCGCAACCGGCCAGCTCCAATACCTCCGAGCTGCTGTCGTCAAACATGAAAATCACCTATGGCCGGACAAAGCCGGCGCCTTTGGCGGGAACGGCAGTCGCGCCCGCCGACGCTTCGCCTATGGCACCAGCCACCCGGGCGGCGGCCCCGGCCAAGGCGGCGGCCAGGTTAGTAGACATAAGGGCAGTAGCGATAAGGTTGGTAGTGATAAGGTTAACCATTTTTTTGGCTAACGATAAGCGCGTAAGTATATTTGCCGGCCTTGGCCCCCGGTCGGCAATCGGCCTTGGGGGTAGGCAAGTGCTTTAGCCCCTCTGGACCGTATTCCCAGACCAGTTTGGCGGCCAGCGAGTTGAGGGCGGCCCGGTAGTCCTGGCAAAAAAGGATTTGAAATCCAGCCTGGCCAAGTTCGTCCAGGGCCGCCGGCAGGGTGACGGCCCCGCCCAGGCAGGTCCCGTCCACTAAAGGTATATTGGCCAAGGGGCCATCGGTCACGTCGGTCCCATCGGTCCCGTCGGGGCCGTTAAGGGCGAAAACGTCGCTCAGGACAAAATGGCCGAAGGGCTTAAGGACTCTGGAGATTTCCCCGAGGGCTGCCGAGCGGTTCTCGGCTAGGTTTAGAACGCATTCGCAAAAGAGCCCGTCGGCCCAGCCGTCGGGCTGGGGAAGGGCGGTAAGGCTTCCGAGGGCCGTTTGGCCATGGGCTTTGGCCATGGCCAGATATTTGGGGCTGGGATCGACTCCCTGGGCATCAAACCCGCGATCGGTCAGAAGCTTAAGGGTGGCACCCGGCCCACAGCCAACGTCCACGATCTTGGCCCCTTGGGTAAAGCCGCAAACGCTCAAAGCCTTTACGGTTAGTTCCAGGCCTCCCGGCCTGAGGGTAGGTCCGCTTACCTTTCGCAGGGCCCCGTGGGGATCGTAGTCTGGGCCCGCCCTGGTGGACATGGGGAGGGCAATCCCAAGCTTGGTCCCAAGCTTGCTCCCAAGCCCGGTTAGTGGCCGGGTTTGGGACGGGGGGTCGGGAGTCACTTGTCCTCCAGGAGCTTTTCAACCTCGAGCATGCGGCCGAAGGCCAGTTCCGGGTCGATCAGGGTCGTCCCGCATTTAGGGCAGCCCGGCAGCTGGACGAAAAAACTGGAGCCCATATACTCGATGTTGACCGAGACCGGCTGAAGGGGCTCGCCGCACTTGCCGCAGTTCCAACCCTTGGGTCCTTCCTTGGTGAAGGCGTGGGCCATGAAAGTGACCTCAAACGCTCGGGGCGTTTAATTTAAAAAGGTTTTACTCCGAAGAGTTTTTGCGTTAAAAGGACTCGGCCCAAAAGAATAGGGCCTATAGTTTAGGGTCTTTTGGGTTCCGGCAGGTCGGCCAGGGGAGGCCTTGGTCCGGTCTATACGCGGCCGCCGGTGCGGGCGAAGCCCTCGAGGCTGGCCGGGCTTTCGGCGCCCTCGCCGGGTACGCCCGGGACGGTCATGCGATGACACCAGGCCCGATGGACCAGAAAGGATCCGTCTTGGCGTTCGTCGTATTCGACCCAAAAGGTCACCTGGCGGGGACGGTGGTTGGCGATGCGGCGTCCGGTTTCCGGGTTAACGAAAACCGGGCCGTCTTTCTTGGCGATTTCCAAGACCTCGGTTACGTCGGCCACCAGTATGCGCCTGGATTCCATGTCGTCCAGAACCGTGCCGGGAATGTCGATGTTAAGCGGCATGGCCGCCTCCTTGGGTAGGTTTTCGCGCCATATGGCCGAGAGGGCTTCGCGACGAAAGCCGTCGCGGCCTTGGCGTCGGGCCGAGAGACCCGGGGGTTTGCCGTTTAGGCGCGAGTTTAAATCCGCTGGCGGAAAGAGGAGGTCCAGGGGGTGGAGGCTGGGATGGTCGAGGGCCAGGAACCGGTCCCGGCAAACCGAACACCAGGCCAGTATAGGGCCTGGGCTGGAGCTGGTCCGTTCCAGAGCGTATTCTCGGCCCATTTCCGGGCTGGCCTCGGAGGCCAAGCCCCCATAGCCGCAGCAGAGTGTCTGCCGGCCGGACATGGCCGGCTCTATGAGTTGTTGGCCTATCTTGGCCATGATCGAACGGACGGCGGCTTGGCCGTCTAAATCGAGCCGCCCGGCGCAGGGGTCGTGGATGACTAAGGGTTCGACACTGCTTTGGAAACCTTCCGGTAGCGGCAATGGTTCCAGCGTCGGCCAAAGGCCCTGGGTCGGGATCTCGGGAAGCTCGGCCTTGAAGAAAAGGGCACAGGAGGGGCAGGCCAAGACGATTGTCGGTTTGCCCATTTGAGTCCATGAGTTTTTAATGTTATCGACGGTTCGTCCGGTCAGTTTTCTCCGACCCGACCAACGGCCAGGAGCTCCGCAACAGCCCGACCAAAGGCCAACCCGCCCGCCCAAAGATTCATTTAAGTGTCTATACGTTTTGAGCGTTTCGGTCGGATAACCGCCCAGTAGCTGGCACCCAGGGAAAAAAAGCCATTCCGAAACGTCCCGTCCCGGCGGGTGGCGCAGAAACGAGACGGCCGGCGAGTTGGAATACTCTTGATCTTCTAGGGCGAACTCATGCGCCGAGGCTGGCATATGGGAGTTGGCAACCATGTCCACTCGGGCCAAGTGAACGAAAGCTCCCATGTCCGCCCCGTTGGGGCAGATCTGCCCGCAGAGGCCGCACTCGGCGCAGCTATTGATATGGCGGTTGGAGTGCCGGACGCCGAAGGCGGTTATGATGTTGTTGTAAAATTCTCGGGCGTATTTTTTGGGGTAGCCCTTACGGGAGCGAAGCAGCGGGCAGGGGGGCAGACAGCTCAGGCAGGTGCAGCTTAAACATCGGGCCGCCTCGGCATGGGCCTCGGCCTGGGTGGGGTTCCAAGGGTCGGCCAGCTTGGCCGCCGGAAGGGCCGGCTTATCCGACAGATCGACCACCAGCCGGGTCGGGCCCACAGACTCCTTTTCCCTGGCCGTGGCCGGGTTAACTCCCTGAAAGAGCCTATCCATCGAGCCGGCGGCTTTTTTGCCGGCCGACATGGCCTCAACCCTAAGCTTTTCCCCAGGGCCGGGGCCCAAAAACAGCTTATCCCGGGTAGTTCCCCGGGTGATCGGGTCGGCGGCCAAACCGCCGGGTTCCAAGCCGAGGTTTAATTGGCTTAGCCAAGTATCGTCAAGGGCCAGAAAGACTCCCGAGTATTCTTCCAGGAGTTTTTCCAGGGAGGGGAGGGGGTCGGTCTCCGGGTTTTCCGTATCCCTGAACTCAACCTTAAGGGCCCTAAGGACGCCGACGGCCTCGGTCAGGGCCTCTTTAGGCAAATGCTCCTCCGGGAGATCGTTTAGGCCGGCCCCGATCGGGCCGGCGTGATAAACGACGACTCTGTGCCCTTTTATGGCCAAGGCTTGGGCGCAGACCAGGGCCGAGAGGGCCGATCCGATTAAGACCGCCTTGTGTTTCGTGCCTGGCAAGGGAAAGGGCTTGGAGGCCCGTCCGGTCCGGATGGCCTGGCGTTCGATGAGGGGAAGGTTTATGGGACCGCCCAGCTCTTTCCGTAGGCAATGATCCATGCATGGACCTTCGCACAGCCAGCCGCACAGCCCGGCCAAGGGCATGTGCCTTTCCAGGGTCTTCCTGGCCTCATTGGCGTGCCCCGAGGCCACCTGGGCCGTGACCGCCGCGGCTTCCACCTGGAGGGGGCAATGGCTTTGGCAGGCCGGGGGAGAGTCCTGGCTGCACAGGTACTCGAATTTCTCTAGCGTTTTATATTCCATCGGGATTTGAATTCAATCTTGGTTTGTCGAAGCTTTTACCCGCCCCTTTGGGGTAATTCGATGGGGCGTTGGGTTCTTCGGGTATTACCATACCAAATTTCGGGCCAAAAACGAAGAATAGCCCATCCGCCCGGTTATCCGACGGGAAGGGCCAGAATTGGGGCCCGAAAGCGAAGTTTAGGTACCATCCCGGCTTTCCGACGGGAAGGGTTAGAATTGAGGCCCGAAAGGGAAGTATGGGTTAGGCCTTTGGGCCCTCTTGGGGCTAAAAGGCCAAGGGCCGTAAATAAAAGGTCCCGGACGCGGCTTTCGCGGCGGCCGGGACCTTCGGGGCTATCCATAACGCCGACTTTAGGTCAAAGACGGCCAACTCGGGCCTTAGCCCTTGTTTTTAATGGCTTCCAGGACCCTCTCTGGTAAGGCCGGGATCCGGTTCACTCGTGCGCCAGTGGCGTTATAGATGGCGTTCAGGATGGACGGATGGGGGACGCACAAGGGGATTTCGCCCACGCCGGCCGCTCCAAAAACTCCGTGTTCGCGGGGGTTCTCGAAGTAGACCAACTCGATATCGTCGGGGATGTCCTTGATGTAGGGGAAACCGCCGCCGATCATAGTCTTGTGCTTTTCGATGTCCTCAAAGTCCTCCGTTAGGGCCAAACCGATGGCCTGGGCGATGCCGCCCCAGAGCTGGCCGTTAACGCCCATGCGGTTGTTGACCTTGCCGATATCGACATTGAAGGTGATCTTGTCGACCTTGGTCTTACCGGTGGCCAGTTCGACCGTCACTTCGGCCAGGCTGACGGCGTACATGTAGACCATGAAGGGGGAACCCTGGCCGTTCTCGTCAACGGGCACGCCCGGGACCGAGAAAGTGCCTTCGTATCTGGTGGGTTTCCCAGCGGCCACGGCCTCGTCATAGGTGTAGAAACCGCCGCCCGGTTTTTTGAGCCCTTCGAGCGTCTTTTCACAAGCCACCCTAATGGCCCCACCGGTCATGACCTGGGAGCGGGAGCCACCGGCCGGGCCGGAGACCGGGTTGCGGGTATCGGCCCAGGTGAACCTTAGCTTATCCGGGGGGACGTTCATGGGCCGGAGGGCCTGGTGGGCCGTGCCGACGGCGCCCATGTCCGCCCCTTGGCCGTGGTCTTCCCAGGCCGTATGGACGGTAATGGTCCCGTCGGGGTGGAGTTCAATGGCGGCGTTGGAGGAGTCGGGACCG
>JAIRNQ010000278.1 GCA_031257955.1 Deltaproteobacteria bacterium
ATCAAAAAAAAATCAAGTCAATTATTTCTATTTGGCAAATTATATTTTATTAGTTTCTCAAAAGTGGTTACTCATTTGATCATTCCATATAGACCTAATTTGTAAAAGTTACAGTTTAAATTATGGTGACTCCGATTTTGCCCCTAACCAGAGCCAAACATCGATCGTTCCAATTGCCGGATTGTCTGTATGAGGCCAAAGCTTAAGTTCCTCTGGCCTAAAGGCGAGCGGCCAAAGTTCTGGATTGTCTGTAGGGGGCCAGGATTCCAAGTTCTTTGGGGCCGACCAAGGCGGGGCCCAATCGTCCGCCACCCAAGGCAGAGACGGTATAAAAGACTTATCCGAAGTCACCCGCAGGGAATCCACTCCGACCTTATGTCAAACCAGCCGAACTCCGGTAACTTGCTTGGCCTATAAGATAATGGCTCGATCCGGCGACCCTTTGGCCCACAGGTTCGATTGGCCAGTGAACGTCATGGACGGCCGCCACCAAGGCCAGGACTTGTTTTTACCCTAACGGGCACATGAATTAAGTCGAAAGCGATCAAGGGGGCTAATACCAAGGACCACAAGCCGGGTTTCACCCCAAGGAAAACGGAAATCCCTAAATATTCAGTGGATCGGGGAATGCCAAACCGGTACAATAAACGGGACCGCATTGTTGAAGCCAAATTCTTGTCGCTCAAACCAAAACAAAACCCTTGGCCTAGGATATCCACATGGAAACTATAAAGCATATTGGCTGCCCCAACTGTGGGGCGGAAGTGGAGTTCAAGCCGGGAGTTTTGGCCGTCACCTGTACGGATTGCGGTACAGGCATCCCCCTGGTCGATCTAGAGAAAACGCGGCCTTTGGGTCCGGAGTTTTTGATCCCGGTGGGGGTCGACAAAACGGCCTTGATCGGCTTGGCCCATGGCCTGATGATCGACCAGGATAACGCCCCCGACGATATATTGGTCAAGAGCCAAATCGAGGAGGCCGGGTTTTATTACCTCCCGTGTTACATGGGCCAGGGCACATTCGATTACCATTGGTCGGCCAGCTTCGGCATAGATCGCCAGGAGCCTTACAGCATCAACGAGATCAGAAAGGACGAAAACGGCTACCCCCGGCAAGTAGCCGTTACCAAGTACCTGACGGTGACCGACTGGCAACCGGTCAGCGGCGACGGCTCGTCCCGATTCCTTCGCTTGGTCAGCGCGGCCGATTCCAGCGTCGTCCCCTACCAGGTGAGCGAGATGATGGAGGAGTCGGTGGCCTATACGCCCATCGCTTACAACCCAAACTTGATAGCCGGCTATCCTTGTCTGGATGTCGCCATCAGTCCCGAAAAGGCCCACTCGGCCTTGGAAAGCCAAGTCATAAAGAAAGACGCCACGAATTTCGCCCACAATAAGGCCCAAGGCGACCACCAAAAGGATTGGTCCATCGACGCCGTGGTGACTTTCGATGGCCCTGTGAAGGCCGGCCTGATCCCACTGGCCAAGTTAGTTTACTCCTATGAGGGAAAAAACTACGTCATCTGGGCCGAAGCCACCAAGCTTGAGCGTTACATCGCTGAGCCTGGCCCGGTCGATACGGGCAGGAGCGCCGACAAATCCAAGGGCTACATCCCCATGTGGGTGACCCTAACCGCCATCGCGGTCACGATTGTATTGGACCTGATCCATGTCATTCCTCATCAGGAATCCACCCCGTTCATCTACGCTTCCGTGGGCGCCTTGGTTTTCTCCCTGGTTTTCGCCGCCCTGCGCTCCAGGTCCATCTCCAATTTTTCAAAAGCCCTACGGGAAGCCACCTTTTCGGCCAAACGGTTGGAACTGACCGACAGTTTCGGAAGACCCTTGCCGGACGCTGAGCGGCGCGCCCTTCTGGATAAAAGCCGACCGCCGAAAAAACCCTTTCTGGCCAAAACCGAAAACAATGGAATAACCCTGACCATCCTTTCCTTCTTTTGCGTCCTGGCCATTGTTATGTCCGTGGTCCTCGGCGTCAACCGATATAATCGGTTCAATTATGACGTTTCCGTTGATCCCCCCTTCAAGAGCCATACCTCGACCGCCCAAAGGTCTGGACCGTCCGGCGAGAGCCAAAGCTCCAGTGCGGGGGGACAAAGGGCCAGCGCCCAAAGGTCTGGACCGTCCGGCGAGAGCCAAAGCTCCAGTGCGGGGGGCCAAAGCGCCAGCGCCCAAAGGTCTGGATCGTCCGGCGAGAGCCAAAGCTCCAGTGCGGGGGGCCAAAGCGCCAGCGCCCAAAGGTCTGGACCGTCCGGCGAGAGCCAAAGCTCCAGTGCGGGGGGCCTAAGCGCCAGCGACCAAAGGTCTGGATCGTCCGCTCGGGGCCAGGATTCCAACGCCTATGGGGCCTACCAAGGCGGGACCCAATCGCCCACCACCCAAGGAAAAGCCGGTATATATGACATATCCGAAGTCACCTGCACGGAATCCGAACCGCCCTTTTGCCATTTCAACGGGACCCCGGTAACCGGCCTGGCCTATAAGCTAAGGGATCGATCCGGCGACCCGTCCGCCTACAGGTTAGATTATCTAGTGAGCGTCAAATACGGCCGTTTCGAAGGCCCTATCGTATTTTTTCACCCCAACGGTGACATGCATTTCGTCGAAAGTTTAAAAGGGGGCTTATGCCAAGGCTTACAAATCGGGTTCCACCCCAAGGTAAAAGGAAATAGCCAAAGTATTCTGTGGATCGGGGAATGCCAAGACGGTAAAATTAACGGGACCGCCTATATGTACGATATCCAAGGAAACAACGTGTCCAAACAACAATTCTACGAAGGCGTACTCAACGGCGACTCCATTACTTACTACCCGGACAGATCGATAAAGAGCAAAGCCTCATTTATTCGGGGCACCCAGGACGGTGCGACGAGCCAATACGCCCAGGGAGAATACCAGGAACCGGCCTCGACTAATAATATACAAATGTCCCTCTTTAACGACATCATGACCGAGGTGTACCGGATGAGGGACGAGATCCCGAATATCCCTTAACCCTGGCCATGAGCGGGGCGAACCGGACTCCAGGCGAGATCTCGAATATCCCTTAGCCCAGGCGATTTTGGTGACCAACGGGATAATTGCCGAC
>JAIRNQ010000040.1 GCA_031257955.1 Deltaproteobacteria bacterium
CCTTGGGACCGACCGGGCACCTGGCGGCCGATCGGTCCTGGGGCCCAGCCACTTCCGCGGCCAAGTTTCGGGCCATGGTCAAATCGATATCAAGCTCGGCCCCATGGGAGCCGTAAGAATCGCGTGGTTCCTCTTCCAGGACTCGTTGTCCCGATTCGAGGGGAATAAAATCGTCGGTAAAGCGCTTGGCCAGGGTCAGGGCCCCTTTGGGGCATCTGCCTATGCAAGCCCCCAGCCCATCGCAAAGGGCCTCGGCCTTGAGTACCACCCGGCCGTTCTCTATCGACAGCGCCCCTTCGGCGCAAGACGGCAGGCATTCCCCGCAGCCGTCGCAAAGTTGCTCGTTTATCTCGACTATGTCCCTGAGTGACTTCCTCCGGCGTCCGGCCGGGCGATCGGTTTGGTTGGCTATTGTCATGGCGCGACCTCCTTCGCTGACACCCACAGTATCTATCAATACAATAACCATTTCCTTGATCGCGATCAAGATCCCGCGAGTTTATTTTAAATTTCACTGGACCCGAAAAACCAATAAAATCTGGTCATTATTTTTGTTTGGCTTTCCCAAAGCAGAAAATTCTGTTAAAAAATTATAAATTATATCCTTAAAGCTATATAAAATTTATATTTAATCATTATAAATTTAGTAAATATTATTTTGAATTCTTTTCTGCTAAAAGATTAGCCAATAGGTGAATTTTAATGACCAATTCCTAGGCCCTAACCCAGTTTACCCGAACGGCCGTGAGGGTCGTAGCCGTGAATTGAACCGGAACGGGGCCAAAAGCTGACTAGGACTGGTGCCTAGGCCCTAACCCAGGTTGCCCGAACGTCCGTGAGGGCGTAGGCGGGAATTGAACCGGAACGGGGCCAAAAGCTGCCAAAGGCTGGGCACCCACTGACGGCCAGGGGGAAATTCTAAGCAAAATCGGGGCTGGGGCCCGGTGGCCGGCCGAGGGGGCACTTGGGGTCTGACCCTACGAATTTTTATGGTAACACCGGTTATGTTGATGCGTTGAGACAGACCGAAGATTTATTTTTAATCTGTTTTCAGTTTATTTATAAACATAGATTATATCGGTAAAAATTTTTCATTAAAATAGGCCAAAATTTAAGCCTTGATAGACCCTTCCCATGGGACGCCCGCCCCATGAATTTTGACAGTTTATCGGGATCAATGTAAAATGGGCCAAACTTAAGCGGTTAAGGCCAGTAGTACTTAAGGGATTGGCCAGACCGGAGGCGGGCGTTACCGGGTCGGCTGGGCCCGGGGGTGATAAGGGCCAAGCAGGCGATGGCCCGGGCTGACCGAGGACCGGGCGGGAACTGGGCTGACAGAGGCTCGGCAGGCGAGGCCGGGCAGGCCAAATAGGTTATTGCCGGATCATGGGCCGCCCCGGTTATGGGCTGTAAATCTTTGGTTATTTTTTCCCTTGATTTTTCTGAAAAGTTATGTCAAAATATAAAATTATGTCATATTTATTTTTTTCTGGTGACTCTTTCGGTGACCACTGCCGTAGGTGCTATATCCTTGTCCAGAAGGGGACGGGCCTTCCATCGCGCTTGCCGGGCCAAACGGTTCGGGCCGGAATCCGGAGAAACGGCTTTTGAGCCAAGGCTTTTGGGTAAAACCGGCCATTGGGGCCATCTTGGGCCTGAGCTGGTTGTTGGCCCATTTGCCTAGGAGGGCGACGCTGGCCCTGGGCGATCTGGGCGGCTGGGCCTTTTACCGCCTTAGCCACCACCGCCGATCCATTGCCCAGGACAATATCCGAAAAGCCAAAGAAAGCGGGGCCTTGCCTTCCGAGTTGGACGAAGGGGAGACGGCGAAAAAATCATTCGAAAACTTGGGCCGGACGGCCCTGGAGTCCTTTTGCCTTCTACATAGGGGCATTGGCTACTTTAGGGAGCGCCTTGACTTCGAAGGGGCCGAAAAAATCCCACCCGTCTTGGAAGCGGCCAGAGAATCAAAGCGGGGTCTCATTTTCCTGACCGCCCATACCGGCAACTGGGAACTGTCGCCGGCCGCCCTGGCCGACCGTTTCGGCTTTGGCATCTCGGTAGTCGGGCGGTTCCAGGGCCAGATCGCCGATCCGATCCTAAAAAAACTGCGGAGTACCGGCGGGGGCCAGTTTATTTCCAAAGACGGCGGGGCCATGGACATGCTAGCCACTCTCCGATCGGGCGGGATTTTGGGGACGCTTTTCGACCAAGCCGCCATGGTCGGTTCGGGTGTGGGCAAGCTATCTTTGCTGGGCCGGCCCGCCCTGACCACCTTGGGACCCCTGAGGCTGTCCGCCAAAACCGGCTCTACCGTGGTCACCCTCTTTTGCCGTCGCCAAGGCGACCGGCACATAATAGAATTTGCCGACCCCATCTCCCCGCCCCGGTTGGCCGCCGGAGGCAAGCGCTCGGATTGGGTCCTTGAGAACGCCCAGAAACTTAACGATCTCTTGGCCGATTTCATACGCCGCTATCCCGATCAATGGATGTGGAGCCATCGGCGTTGGAAAATGCCCGATACTCGCGAGGAGGAACTCCCTTTTGACGATAAACCAGGACGGAACGGTAACGCCTGACCACTTACTTAATTCCGTTTAAATTTATTTGAAGCCTTTTCATGAAGGAGTCTTTCCAGATGGATACTTTTCCAATTACCTTTCTTCCAGACAATACGGTCATTGAGGCGGAGGCCGGCGAAACCATATCCGAAGTTGCCGACAGAGGCAAAATCCATATCAACGCGTCTTGCGGCGGCGAAGGCGTCTGCGGGCGCTGCGTCGTCGAAATCCGGGAAGGCACGGTTCAGGCCAGCCCCGGGCTATATTTAAACGAGGACGACTTTGCCAAGGGCATTAGGTTGGCCTGTCGGGCCAAGATCGAGGGCCCGGCCACCGTCTTCATCCCCCTGGAATCCAGGGCCGACGCTTCCTTCTTCAAAAAAGCCGCCCAGGCCGAGGAAGAGCTGAGCGTACAAAACCCAGACCCTATGGTCAGGCAAACCTGCCTGATCCTGGAGCCTCCCACCCAGGACGACAACCGTAGCGATCTGGACCGGGTCAACGCCTCGTTGGCCGAACTGGACCTCTACGACAACGACATAGACCTCTCGGCCATGCGCCGCATGCCCAAAGCCCTCAGGGAGTCGAACTTCAAGGTCACCGTCTCCATATTCTATGAACTCCCGCTGCAGCGGCCTGATATCCCGCCTTACGGCCGCATCGTCGCCTTCGACACCACCGCCAGCGACGACGATTACTACGGCTTGGCCGTTGACGTGGGCACCACCTCGGTCTGGATCCGTTTAATGAACCTACACACCGGGAAAGTCATGCCCAGCGTGGGCGATCTGAACGGCCAGATCTCTTACGGGGAGGACGTCATCTCCCGCATAGTCTTCGCCGGCAAGAAAGACGGCCTGAAGCGCCTCCAGTCCAGGGTCATCGACACCATCAACCGTCTCTTGGAACGCTACGAGAGCACTTACCCCGGTTTCCGGAAAAAAACCTTCCTGATGGTGGCCGCCGGCAACACCACCATGGCCCACCTTCTGGTCGGCTTGGACCCCAAAAACATCCGCCTTTCGCCTTACGTTCCCCCAGCCTCTACCTGGCCTTCGATTCGGGCCAGTTTTTTGGGCATTAACGTCGAACCCCACACGGTCATGAAAGTCTTCCCCTCCGTGTCCAGCTACGTGGGCGGCGACATCGTCTCCGGGGTCTTGGCCGCCGGGCTCTTCAAGAGGCCGGAGCTGACTCTCTTCATTGACGTGGGCACCAACGGCGAGATTGTCATCGGAAACCAAGACTGGATGACCTGCGCCGCCTGCTCGGCCGGCCCGGCTTTTGAGGGCGGCGGGGTGCGCTGCGGAATGCGAGCCGCCCCCGGGGCCATAGAAAGCTTTCTTTACGAGAAAGACACCAAACAACACTACCTGGGTGTCATCGGCGGGGTCAGCCCCTCGGGCATCTGCGGGTCCGGCCTGATTAACGTCGTGGCCGAACTCTTTAAAGGCGGGGTCCTAAACAAACAGGGCAAGTTCGTTGAGGGCTCGTGCCCCCAAATCAGGCCAGGCGAAGACGGCTTTGAATTCTTACTCGCCTCGGCCGAAAACAGCGCCGGCGATCATGACGTCGTCATAACCGAGATTGACATCGAAAACTTGATCCGGGCCAAAGGGGCCATGTACTCTGGCTACCAGACCCTTTTGGAATCGGTGGGGCTCGAGATGGCCGATCTGGAAAGGGTTATCATCGCCGGTGGCTTCGGAAGATCCCTAAACATCGAAAACGCCATAACCATTGGCCTTCTACCCTACCTGCCGGTGGAAAAGTTCTCTTACATCGGCAACAGCTCGTTGACCGGGGCCACCTTGGCCGCCCTCTCCGGGACCATGTGGCGGACGGCTTTCGAGATCAAGGAAAAGATGACCAACTTCGAGCTCAGCGATACCCCCGGCTACATGGATCGCTATATCGCCAGCCAGTTCATCCCCCACACCGACGCATATTTGTTCGGTTTGTGACCGACGCGTACCCGTTCGGCCTTTGGCCGAACGGGTATGGGAGTCAGTGAAAAGCCATGACGGATAATACCAACGCTCCCGAGACCCCTTCCGACCCCGAACCCGACCCGATCAAGCGGGCGTCTTTCCTGCGCGGCGAGATCCGGCGTCACAACGCCCTATACTTCCAGCAAGACCGCCCCGAGATCCCCGATGACGTTTATGACCGTCTTGTCCGGGAACTGGAAGAAATCGAGGCCGCCCACCCCGAGCTGGCCGCCGGCTCACCAACCTCCGAGGTGGCCCCGCCGCCGGGCGGGCGCTCCCTAAACGAAGTCATACACGACAGCCCCATGCTCAGCCTGGACAAGGCTTTAAGCGTTCAGGAGATATTGGATTTTGAGGACAGAATAAAACGCTTCCTAGGCTCAAGCGAGCCTTTGAGCTTTTACACCATGCCTAAATTCGATGGGCTGGCCGTGGAACTCAGTTACGTCGACGGGACCCTGAAGCTGGCCTCGACCAGGGGGGACGGTCGCCGCGGCGAGGACATAACCCCCAACGCCAAGACCATCGACGGCATTCCCAAAACCCTCAACCCCGGGGCCCCCAAGGCCGATCTGTTCGTGCGGGGCGAGGTCTACATGGAAAAGGAAGAGTTCTCCCGCCTAAACGAGGAGCGGGAGGCGGCCGGCCAGTCCATCTTCGCCAACCCCCGTAACGCCGCCGCCGGTTCCCTGCGCCAGCTTGACGCCAACGTCACCCAAAAACGAAAGCTGCGATTTTTCTCCTACGGCCTCTCGGAGCCGGCCGCCTCCGGGGCCGCCACCTACGGCGGCCTTATGAAGGCCCTATCCAAATGGGGCTTTCCCGTGGAAAGCTCCAAGGCCAGTCGGGTCAACGAAAATCTGGCCGAAGCCTTGGCCGTTTTTCGCGAACTGGAAACCGACCGGGACAGCCTGCCCTTCGAGGTGGACGGGCTGGTAATAACCGTTGAAGATCTAAGCCTCTGGTCCAGGCTGGGGGCGACTTCCAGGGCCCCCAGATACGCCGTGGCCGCCAAGTTCAAGCCCCGGGCCGCCAGAACCAAGGTACTGGCCATAGAAATCCAGGTCGGTCGGACGGGGGCCCTAACCCCGGTGGCTTTCATGGAACCGGTCATGGTTAGCGGGGTCCGAGTGGCCCAGGCCACCCTCCACAACGAGGACGAGCTTAAACGCAAAGACGTGCGGGTGGGCGATTTTGTCATCCTCCAGAGGGCCGGTGACGTCATCCCCGAGATAGTGGAAGTGGATCTGGAAAAAAGGCCTACCGGCCTCCTCCCCTTCGAGTTTCCCAAGAACTGCCCCGTCTGCGGCACGGCCGCCGTCCGCAAGAAAGACGAGGCCGTCTCCCGCTGCCCCAACCGTTCCTGCCCAGCCCAGATTGAGGCTCGCCTCATTCACTTTGCCCACAAAAACGCCCTGGACATAGACGGGCTGGGGCAAAAGGTCGCCGCCCTGCTCCTGGCCAACGGACTGGTCAAGCAACCCTCGGATCTCTTCCGCCTCACCCCCGACGATCTGGCCAAACTGCCCCGCTTCGGAGACAAGTCGGCCGCCAAACTCATCGAGGGCATCGACAAGGCCAGAACCAAAAGCCTCTGGCGCTTCATAAACGCCCTGTCCATCCGCCACGTCGGCGAACGGGTCTCCCAAATCCTGGCCTCCCGCTTCGATAGCCTGGCCGCCCTCTCCGAAGCCACCAAGGACCAGCTCCAGGCCCTGGGCGACATCGGCCCGGAAGTGGCCAAGAGCGTACTGGACTTTTTCCAAAGCCCGCTTACCCACAGCTTCCTTCGCGACCTTATGGACGAATCCTTGGTCCGTCCCACCAAAGACGAGCCCGACGCCGGCGGGGCCCTGTCCGGTAAACGCTTCGTCCTGACCGGCACCCTCTCCACTATGACCCGGGCCGAGGCCAAGTCCCGCATCGCCGCCAAGGGCGGCCGGGTCCTCTCCTCGGTCAGCAAAGACACCGACTACGTTATCGCCGGCGAGGCCGCCGGCTCCAAATTCGCCAACGCCAAAAGCCTCAATATAGCCATCCTAGACGAAGAGGCTTTCATCAAAATGCTAGACTGACCAACGTCCACGACTCCGCTCCCAGAGAGCCCTAAAAATAGCGCCAATAATCATAGGTCCAATGGCATCGCTTTTTTATCGACGCCATAATGGATAATTACCATAACGCCGACAACTCAATTGAGATTGATTTTTATATATTGGCCAAAATCATTATTAACTCTTTTGCGGTTTTATTACTTTACTTCTCATTCTTTTGCCCCCTTCGCCGTTTTTACCAAAAAACTCTTGCGAGCTTTTGCGTCTTTGCGTTTTTCTTCCAACCAGACTGACCTATTTTTTCCCTTTATACCGGCGATATCGCCAGAGCAATGGGCCTTAAAAAAGCTTATCAATTCTATACTATTATTCCTTTATATCGCGATAAGCAATATAACAAGTAAAAATACGATAATTATTTGGCGTTAACCTATAATGGGCATATTCTTATAATCGAGGCTTTGAAACGATGTGCCCATATTTAGTGCCAACCCCCTTACGGCACACAATATAGAGCCCAATGAGGTACCCGCCAAGCCGGCCACGAACACTCTCGCACCCGATTATATCCAAGCGACCCTTTCGACCCTTTCCAAGGCCTCAGTTGGCCCCGAACTCACCTCGGGTCGCCTTGATAAACTTCTGACGAAAGGGCGAAAAAACCCTTAAAGACCTAACTGAATGACATTTTCTACAATCGATAGAAATCGGGCCCAAACGTATTATAGGCCTGAGGATAGCTAT
>JAIRNQ010000117.1 GCA_031257955.1 Deltaproteobacteria bacterium
GTGATGCCGTTGGCGAACTGGTCGGGGTCGATGTCTTCGGCGGCCCTGACCCTGGGAACGCTAATGGTGTGGGGACCCACCCCGTGAACGGCTTCCAGGTGCTCGGCGTGCATCAGAAGGGCGGCGAACTCGTAACGGTAGAGTTCCAGCCCAAAAAGGACGCCCAGTCCCACGTCGTCTATGCCGCCTTCCATGGCCCGATCCATGGCCTCGGTGTGCCAGGCGTAGTCATGCTTGGGGCCGGTGGGGTGGAGTTCCTCGTAGCTCTTGCGGTGGTAGGTCTCCTGGAAAAGGATGTAGGTACCGATGCCGGCTTCCCTGAGCTTGGAGTAGTTCTCGACGGTGGTGGCGGCGATGTTGACGTTAACCCGGCGGATGGCGCCGTTGCGGTGCTTTATCGAGTAGATGGTCTTGATGCTCTCAAGGATATACTCGATGGGATTCATGGTCGGGTGCTCGCCGGCCTCCAAAGCCAAGCGCTTGTGTCCCATGTCCTGAAGGGCCGTGACCTCGTGGACAATTTCTTCCTGGGTCAGCTTCTTTCTGGAAATGTGAGAGTTCTTCTGGTGGTAAGGGCAGTAGAGGCAACCGTTGATACAGTGATTGGACAGATACAGCGGGGCGAACATCACTATGCGGTTGCCGTAGAAATCCTGCTTGATCTGACGGGCCAAGGCGAAGATTTCCTCGTTTTTGTCCTCAAGCTCGCAGTCAAGGAGAACCATGGCCTCGCGGTGGCTGAGGCCGGTCCGGGCCCGGGCTTTTTCCAGGATGGAATCGATCAGGGCGCCGTTGGTGGAGTTCTTCCTGGCGTATTCCAGGGTGTCCAATACCTCGGCGTGATCGATGAAGTCTGTGGCCTTGTTGGATTTGGGATCGTACATTTTTTAAAGTCTCCTTCCGGGTCGGGCTTTCCTTTCCCGTTAGCGAATATGCGAAAATCCGTTTAGACAGCCTGGCGCGCTTGGCCAATATGGCCGGCGTAATCCCCTCTGGTCACGGCTATGTCGTAACCAATGTTAACCATGCGGCGCTGGATGCAAAAACGGCATTCCGCCGCCTCGTCGCCCGTGCATATTTTGTTGTCGTATAGAAGATATTTGTTCCTGACCCCGACCGGGGAGAGGTTAGGCATGATTACGTTGGCCCCGGCCATGACCCCCAGTTCCCGACCGGTCGGCGAAATGGTCCCGAGGGCGGTGGTGGCCGGAAGGAGCAGCTTGGGGTCCAAGAGCCGTAGGATACCTAGGAGAAAAACCGTCAGCTCCAAAGTCCCAGCCGGATGGCCGGCGAAGGGTGTATCTTTATGGGGTATAAAGGGTCCTATGCCAACCATATGTGGTTTAAATTCTTTAATAAAGAGCAGATCGTCCACTAAACATTCGGTGGTTTGGCCGGGACTGCCAACCATGAAGCCGCAGCCAACCTGATAGCCGATGTCCCGAAGGTTTTGGAGACAGTCTAACCTCTCCCTGAGAGACATGCTCGCCGGGTGGAGGTAGGCGTAATGGTCTTCGTTTCTGGTCTCGTGGCGCAAAAGATAGCGTTCGGCCCCGGCCCGGTAAAGGCGTTCGTAACTTTCCGGCGATCTCTCGCCCAGCGACAAGGTTATGGCGCAGTCGGGATAGCCGGCCCTGATGGCCCGGACTATTCCCACCATCCGATCGTCGGTGTAATGGGGATCCTCGCCGCCCTGGAGGACGAAGGTCCTAAAACCCAGCTCGTGGCCCTGCCGACAGCAAGACAGTATCTCGTCCAGGCTTAGGCGGTAGCGATCGGCGTCGAGGTTGCTTTTGCGGATACCGCAATAGAGGCAGTCGTTGCGGCAATAGTTGGTAAACTCGATCAGGCCCCTTAGAAAAATGTCCTTACCGTATACGGCATGGCGAACTTCCCTGGCCGCTTCGAACAGGCATTCGGCCACTTCCGGGGTCCGTCCCTCGATAAGACAGACGAATTCGGACCTGGAAAGGGTCCCTTGGGTCTTAAGTTTATCGACAAGAGCCGTTGGTGAAATCATGGTATGGGTACCGGTTATGGTAAGGCGACTATACGCCCTGACGGAAAATTAACCGTCTTTGCTGATGAAATTGGAATAGGCGGTCTTGGCCGTGACGCCCGGAAGTTTGCCAATCTTGCCGGAGATAGCGCTGATGACGCTTTCCGGGGCGTCGACGGCCACACTGATGATGTTTATCTTGCGCTGGCTATAAGGAATACCCATCCGGCCAATGATGTATTCCGAATAGTTGTGGAGAACCCTGTTAAGCTCTTCCACCGAATCAGGATTCTCAACCACAAGACCGATTATGGCTACTCTTGTCTCCATAGTTCAGACTCCCTGGGATAGGGGTTGGCGGATAAAAACCCAGGCATCCGTTCCCGGTTTCGGGGCGCCCCCAAGACCGTTTTCGGTCTTGGGGGATACCCCGGCCATGGCGAATAACCGGCTTATATATATCGCCGAAACAAGCGGAAGGGCCGATCGACCGCGTCACGACGAGGGGTTTTCGGAATAAAAAAAAGCGCCCATAATAAAGGCGCTAACTGCATATCAAATCAAAGCGCCTTCCGTCTCGAAATAAGACTCAACGTCAGGTGATGTCATAAGGACAAATCCGCTTAAGACGTTTTTGTCCTTAAATGGAATATAAGCCTTAGACAAAGGTTTGTCAAGAAATTTTTTTCAAAAGTAAAAACGCCCAATTAGACTTAAGGGAGGGGCGACGGTTTTTGTCAAAAAATAGATCCGCTGGCCAGCCTGCCCCACCGACCGCCCTGGGCGCTTGGGCGGGGCCGGCCAAAAGCCTCCCCGGGCCCCAATGGGCCCGGTCGCGGCCCCTAAACGGCCCCGGCAAGTCCCCAAACGCGCCATCAGTCGGCCCAAATGGCCCGGTCGCTGGCCCTAAACGCCACCGGCAAGCCACCAAACGCGCCCTCAGCCGGCCCCGATGGCCTTGGCTATGGCCCGGCCCAGGTTTTCGGCCTCGGCTTGGGCCGCGAGGTTTTTTGAAAAAACGCTAAACTTATCGGGGGTGATCTTGGCCCCCGGCCCGTATTGGCCCAGGAAGCCGCGGCCCGGGCAGTCTTCGCCAAAGCCGCAACTCAGGCAGGGCACGTTCCCGCCCAGGGCCAAGGTTCCCTGGTACCTGGTCTTGAGGTAACCGGTGAAATAATTCCCAAACCAGTCGGCCAGTTTGTCCAGGCCCGAACGGCCGCAGACGACCGCCGCCCCCACTTTGCCCTGGGTAAGGATTGTTCTGTGCCGCAGGGGCCAGTTGCGCTCGACAAAAATCTTGGTCAGGGCGTTGACCGAGCCGAAGCTGGGATACCCGCTCATGACCAGGGCCTCGGCCTTATCGATCTTGTCCAGCAATGGGTTTACGTCGTCGTCGATGACGCAACGGTTGGTCTTAACGCAGCCTTTGCAAGCCCGACAAGCTTTTAGGTTAATCTCCGAGAGCCTGACGAACTCGTAATCCTGGCCGGTCGCTCCCAAAACCGCCATGATACCTTGCTCGATGTTCCCGTTTTTTATGGGCGTTCCCGAAAACGCCATTATTTTGGCCATGTCGCCACCCCGGGTACGGCCGGCCGACGGCCCGCCGCCGAAAAGTATCCGGGAACGCCAAGTCCCCGGTCCCATTTTGTTTTTGGCCAGTATATCCTTTCGGCCCGGCCAAAGGGATAGTCGTCGCTACGCCCTACCAAAACGAATGCCGAGCGCGATAAGACGCGGCGACTTTCGCCGGGGAAAGGCCCCAGAAGACCCCCCTAGAAGTGACCCAATGCCGACCGGAAGACGGCCGCCCGGTTAGCCAAAACGGCTTGCCGGTATGCCAGTATGTCGGCTTGCCGGCCTTTAACTGGGTCGCGAGATCGGGTATAATTTTGCCCTAAACGGGCCCAGTGTTTGATTCCCCCGGTCACTTACCGGCCGAATCCACCGCTCCCAATGGCGCGTCGCCCAATTAGGCCCAAAAAATCATTTACGCCAATCATGAAGGCCATTTCCTATGATCATAGTCTCAGCCGCCGTAATCGTTAACGATCTACGGCAAATTCTTATATGCCAGAGGGGCGCCGGCGGAAGCTGCGAATACTTGTGGGAATTTCCCGGCGGAAAGCTGGAAAAGGGAGAAACGCCGGTCGATTGCTTGGCCAGGGAATGCCTCGAGGAACTGGGAGTGACGGTCGAAGTCGGCCAGTTTCTGGGCGCGCTGACCCACTCGCGCTCCGGCCTGGACTTTCAACTTATTTTTTATTTCGCCCGTATCGTCGGTGGCGAGATAATCGCCAAGGTGCACCGACAGACAAAATGGATTGATTTTTCGGAGATAGGCCAATACGAACTTTGCCCGGCCGACAAAGACGCGTTACGCTTAATTGGGTTCTATTTTTTTCTCGATAAAAACAAGATTAAACACTAAAATGATTATAACGCCGAATTGTCCGTAGGCCAGTCAGGCCCCCAAAAGCTACATCGGTTGGTGGATCGGCTGACACCAGTGAACAAAAGCCCCAGACATAAAGGTCTAAAGGGCTCTAAAGGGCGCTTTTAAAAAAAACGATTATCGATATGCGCTTAATTGTCGATAGCCGAGTAAACCAGCTAGAACAATTAGTAATATATAGGTTAGATTTTTGGCCTCATCGTTAAATTCTATGGTAATTATTGCGACTCAAAAAGGCTAATTAATATAAGTATAATTAATAAAATCCGCAAATTTTAGTTCTTTTTTTATACAAATTGAAATAAGAGCTTCAATAAGATAATAAATACCTATTAATTTTTATTCATTACCCTAATCATTTTTCATGCCAACAAAAAGAAAGCCAATAGGAAATAAAAAGATTATAGATGAACAATTTAACTCCATTGATCTAGTTAAGATTTCCCTTTTGATGCTTGGAACTACTTCGTGAAAGGATTCAAATGACCGGTTAATTCTTACATAGTTCCTAAAGGCTTAACGCGGTTTAGCCTTGTTTCGAGAACTTTTTGCCTTAGTTGGGTTCAGGGTTTTCTCCAAAAGTCATTCCCTTAAAAGTCAACTTCAGCGCTCTGAAAATGGGGATAATTTGAATTTGAAATAAACTATAGCATTAATAGTATAATTTATATCGCTTAAGATACTATTTATCATCCCTGAAGCAGATTTTTTTACCTTCAAAAGGATCCACATCCGACATTACAGTAATATGCGGCTCTGATATCCCTTCCGGCTTGATTTCCATACTCCAATACCCCATAGATTGTATGATTGGAAATATTTTAACACACAATTTAATTTTTTACATCATTTTTTTGATGAACACAGCAACACAGCAACCAGGAGCATTGCTAAGGAAGGCCAAAAGAGATATGATTACCGAGTTGGGTCTGGACGATCACCTTGGACGGATCTTCGCAAGCCTTGGAATAATGACTTCACCGCCAAAATTCGATGCCCAAGCATTTTTGAGTAAACGGGCGCCGGGGCCCGATGTCGCCGCTCGCCCCCGGCCATTGCGAGAGGAGGATGTATGAGCCTGCCAAAGCGACAAAAACGCTGTGATGCACCTTACTCTATTGAAGAAATTCGGGAAATCGTTTCTCCCATCGCTCAGCGATTTGGAGTGGATCGCATGTGGTTGTTCGGCTCTTACGCCCGTGGCGACATCCACCCGGACAGCGACCTGGACT
>JAIRNQ010000150.1 GCA_031257955.1 Deltaproteobacteria bacterium
ATCGGCCATGACCTAAGTCTCCTTCTGCTGAGTGTAAACGGCTAACCCCAAAAGAAGTCAGCATGGTTGATCGGCCTGGGCGGCCGAAGAGGGCCTCCCAGGGTAGCGGTGGTTAGAGGGCGGTGATCGGAAACGGGGCTGACGAGTCATCGGCCTTGACTTCGCCACCTTCGGTCACCGAGTCTATATACTGACGAACCAGTTTTAAGGAAGTGGGATGGGCCATAACTAGCAGGCTGGTGCCCGCCGACAACAAGGCCACGGCCTCGGTCACTTCCATTAGGACGCCGCGGCAAGAGCGGTCGCCTAGGGTCGGGTATTCGGCTGTTGGTTGGTGGGTTTCCTTGGTCTTCCAGATTTCTTCGCCAAGGATGTTGATGATGGGTTGCTGGAGCTTGTCGTCCGACTGGATGAGGGCGGCCATGTTGATGCGCTCCATGACAGAGTAGCAATACTCCATCCCGTAGCCCAAGCCACCGGTGTTGGGGTCGATAAGGATCTTATCGGGGGTGATGCCCAGATCCATCAAAAGGATGTTCAACTGCTTGGCCAAGTTAACGTCAATGGGCGTACGGGCGATAACGCTGTGGCCGTAGGCCAGAGCCTGGGCGCCAATCGCCTTGTAATTTTTGTCGGTTACCGGTCCCAGGATCAGGTTCTTGCCCGAACAGGCCTCGGCCACGGCGGACAAAGTATCCTTGTCTTTGTCGGTGTTGTCCACGCCGAAGACGATGACCGGGACGTTCACGGCCTCCAGGACCTTCTTGACCGTGGCCACGGCCTCAGCCGGCCCGGTGTTTTTGTCGTTGGGGTCAGAGCTTTTCAGATGCAGGGAAATGATATCGGCGCCATACTCCACGGCCTTCTTGGCCCAGGCGGCCGGATCGTCTAAAACACCGGCAAAGGCTTCGGCCAACGGGCCCTCATAGGCTTCTCCGGGGTCGGTATCCCAAACCTGGAGGGCCAATTTAGCCTTGTTGGGCAGCTTACCTTCAAAATCATGGAAGTTATAAGCTCCCTGGCCGCCTATGATAACTTTTTCCGTGCCGAGTGGGGCCTCATTGATCTTCCCCACATATTTGACGGTATTAATCTGGAAGGACAAAATCCACCTCCTGGAAATTGCGGCCGCCCACCGGGACAGGCCAAGCTAAGCTAATTTCTCGTTCCCCTCGGCGACCGGCTCAGGCCAAACCTTGGAGTTCGTCCGCCTCTTCGGGCGCGGACATTTTGCGATCCTTTTGCGTTCCTTTGTTCCGCCCAATCCCAAACCCAATGGAAAGTCGACTTTTATGGGTCGATGGCTCTCTTTCCTAGGAAGGGAAAGGGTATTAGGCCTAACCTAAGGCTACCCGTAGTCCGTCGCGGCACCCAAGGGCCGCCGGAGCAATGGCGGTAACATTCGCTGACACCGGCTACTCAAAAAGGCTAACAGGGCCTTTAAGTACTATTAAGCCAAGCGGAATTAACGTTGGATAACCCAAGCCAAGGAGTCTTTAGCCCACAACAAAGACAGACACTACTTGTTTTAACACTAGGTTATCACTAAATAAATCTGTGAGAGGACTAAATGCCTAGACTTAGCCGCTTTTCCGCATCTCTCCCTCAGGGGAGCGGAGAGTGGTGCCAGATACCGGTTGCCCGGTTTCATGCGTTAGCGATTGTGTTACCTAGCCTACCAGATTTTAGCCATTTGTCAAGTCATTATTTTAACTAGCGCCCCGGGCCCCGCGTCGCGGCTTATCGGCGAAAAAAGTGGGGACAACCACCGTCAATAAATGAACTATATATTATTCTGGCTAATAATTATATAATTCACCAATCTTGCCCTCCGGGGAAATAACCTCGCCCTCGCCCAAAATAATTTTTGCCCTTAGGCCCATCCGACTTCCTGGCCGGCGATGGTCCGCATGGCCCGAAGGTCCGGGCCGACAAAAGCCCGCAAAAACTGCCCCTTAGGCCGATCTGACTTCCTGGCGGACGAAGGCCAAGTAGGACAACAAAAACACGCCGAGGTGGAAGGCCAGCAAGGCCAGAAGGTCCGGGGTGACCAAAACCAGCGACTGGTTGATTGACAAAACGCCCTGGAAGCGGTTAAGCAGGAATTGATCCAAGCGGCTCATGGTCGAAATCCGCAGCGCCTGCTGGCTGCCTCGGTGGGTCGGATCCAGCAGCATGGTCGAGGCCTCGCTAAACAACGAGGGCGGCGAGGCCAAAGCGATAACCCGGCTGACCCGGTCGAAAGCGGCCAACTCGTCGGCCCGGGGGTTTTGGGGATCGTCAAGCGGCACCAGGGCCCCGGCCGCCGCCTGGCCAAAGACCGGGACGAAAAAACTCATAAGAATCCACAAGGCCGCCGCCGCCAAGGCTGAGGTGGCCACCGACCTAAAGACGATCGACAGCAACATAGCCAAGGCCAGCCAAAACCCTACGTAAACAATGGACAGAACTAAAAAAGCCAGGAGCCTTAACACTTCGTCGGCCGTGGGCACCAGCCCCACGCCCATGAGCCCCAAGCCCACCAACATCAGCCCCAAAGCCGTAAACAGTATCGACACGGTTACCAAGCCAGCCAAATACTTGCCCAGAATGACCTCGTCGCGGTATATAGGCTGCGACAATATCTTGGAAAGCGTGCCTTGGTTGCGCTCCCGGTTAACGGCGTCGAAGCCCAAAACCAAGCCGACCATGGGCCCGAACAGGCTCATGAAGGCCAAAAGGGACATCAAGGCCCCCGGAGCGGTAAAAAGGGTCAGAAAGGCCCGGCCTTCCAAATAGGTGGCCCCGCCCTGGCCCAAAACGTCCCTCACCCCTTGCCCGGCCAAAAACACGCCCAGCAAGGCCACCATAAAAACGACGGCCAGAAGGATCATGAACCTTACGGAACCAAAGTGGTTCGCAAGTTCCTTCAACATTATGGCCTTCACGCCCGCCCCTCACCGTCCAATCCCGGCCCCTCTAGGCCCGGGCCCGGGACGGCTTCCAAACCCCCAGTCGAGCCTTCTGGCAAGCCACCATCCGGTCCCGTTTCCAAGCCAGCTTCCGAGCCGACCTCTTGGCCCGCTTCGGACCTTAAATAGTGCCTATAAACTTTTTCCAAATCCTCGGGAACCCCGGCCTCGGCGGCCAATTCGGCCAAGCCGCCCATGGCCAACAGCTGGCCCCGGTTCAATATGGCCACCCGGCCCGCCACCCGGGAGACTAGGTGCAACAGGTGCGAGGAAAGGACGATAGTCAGGCCCTTTTCCCTGGGTAGTCTTTCTATCAGCTCGAGCATGGTGGCGATCCCGTCGGGATCCAGACCCAGTGTCGGCTCGTCCAGAAAAGCCAGCTTGGGGTTTTTGATCAGCACCTCGGCCAGGCCCAGCCTCTGCCGCATGCCCCTTGAGTAGGTCCCGGCTTTTTTGTCGGCCGCCGCCGCCAACCCCACCAATTCCAAGCATTCGTCGATGGCCGGCGTCTCAATCCGGTTCAGCTCGGCTAAGAAACGTAAGTTTTCGCGGGCCGTCAAGTCGGCGTAAACGCCCATGTTTTCAGCCATATAGCCCACGCCGGATTTCACTTCCAGGGGATGCTTCAAGGGATCCAACCCCAAAACCCGGCTACTTCCCGCACTGGGCTCGCTCAGGCCCAAAAGCATCAGTAATGTCGTGGTCTTACCAGCCCCATTGGGTCCCAATAATCCAAAGATCTCCCCTTCTTCAATGGAAAGGTTCAGATTGTCTACAACCCTCTCCCGCCCATAGTCCTTGGAAAGACCAAAGGTTTCAACCACGTATGTCATTTCCCTCTGCTTTCGCTCCCTTAAGCACCTTTCAAGTACTTACCATTACCACAAGAGGACATCATGCCAAATACATCTTCCCATTACTTATACTACTTACCCATTAACATCCAATTCAAAAAACTTTCTAACTCGTGCCTAAACCCGCGGAAATCATATTTTCCTCAACCAAGGCCAAACTGGCGGTTTAAACGTAAGCCAAATCGACGCCTCTCTTAGCGCTCTCCGTCTTATCTTTCATTATAATCAGCCCCGACCCATTTGTCGATATTTGTAAGCGTTTTTTTGACAAAAAATAACCTCACTTTGCACCTTTACATAACTTCTGATTTATCTAGACTATTTCTCCATCATTGCCCAATTTTCATTCTCTGACGCCACCCCGAACCCTCAAAATATTTCACCCTCGCCCCATCTCTCCGCCGGTTGTCCGGGTCTCCCGACCTCCGACCTACCGCCCCGACCCGGGCCCGACCTCAGGCACTTCTCCGACCGTCCCGGGCCAAGGCCGGCCGGCCGCCTTCAGCAAGCCCCTGGTCGATCAGCCGATCCATCCAGGTTACGCGCCAACTAAAGTCCAGCCAATAACTCAATACCAGCCGAGCCTACACGCCAAAAGCTCCCGTTTTCCACACCTGGCCAGCCAATGGGGTGCCAGCCATTCGACTCAAATTGGATAACAATATCCGGCCAAGGGCATTTTTTAGAGCTACATACCTGCTCCTTTCAGCAATAAACAACTTTTAGTTAACTATTTACTCGGAAAGGCCTGACCCAAACAGCCGGTTGGATGGATAAGCCCGAGTCATAAGACAAAAATCACAAAAGGCTTCAGTCCCAAAAAAAAAGAGACCCGGACTTGGGCGAATCCGGGTCTCAAAAACTTATAAGCAAGGAGAAACATTTCGTATTTTTTGGCTCCGGCGGTTATGGGCAGTAACCTCGAAGGTGACTTTCTATAATGCAAGGGCCATGCCAAGCCAGTCTGAAATTGGACAATTGGGCCCACGAAAACAAAAATTTATTTTCCCCCGGAAAAAAGACATTAAAAAACCGGGACTTGGGCGAGTCCCGGTTTTAAATCGTTTGTTGAGGAACAAGGAGAAACATGATGAGAAGTGATTCCAGCAGCGAATGGGCAGTTCGCCTTTTGGCTTGCCAGGACAAATTGCAAGGGCCGTGCCAATCCTTTGGGCCCCCGACCAAAAGCCTATCCATGTCGCTTTAATCAAGTCCAATCGTCCGCTTAGGAAACCCATCATACACAAAAAACAAGCCGGCCCAGTTAAAGCTTCTACTTAACCCTTATGGAAAGCCCAACCCTAATTCAATCCTATATTTTCTTTATTAAGCCTCACTTTTAATCTACCCTTCTCACAATTTACCCGGCCACTTTTCCGACCCACCGCCAAATTTTCGGATCCCGGTTCGTTCAAATATTTTTTGAACTAACAATTTTTTGAACAAAATTTTTGAACGTCTCGTTCAAATTTTTTTGCCTCACTCCGTGTAACTATTTTACCTATTTGAGAATTTATCCCTACCCTTTGCTCCATTATTTCTCTTTACCCTAACTATCCGATCCATTTTAGCAAACCGTCCCTATCCACATCCGGCCAACCCTCCACCCGTTTGCTCTCATCGCCACCCCTCCCCGGCTAAAGCATACCTAAAGGTTACTTTTTCTTCCTAAACGTAACTTTTTATTGCCAATTCGCTTCCCGTTTTGACATTGGCCCGACTATCGAACTTTTTTTTCCCAACTGGAACCTTATTTCTCCTTCCAGACGGTCGGGAGGCCATTTCTGACTTTTTCGCTGCCCCCACTTGTGATAATATCTACCTTATGGGCTCGACCGGCTACTCTCCCCGCCCAGGCCATGCCCAGGCCATGGCCCAGGCGCGCTTGGATCTCATGGAACCCCTCCCCGCTTGAACCCCCTCCCGGTCGCCATCCCAACCGCCTCCTGGCTTTCTGGTCGAGGGTAAGACCCTCCAGGTCGCGCCCCAACTGCCCGGCCTTCTGGTGGAGGGTAAGAGTCGCTCGGTCGGCTTTGGCTACCAAAATCGAAGTAGTTTGAATATGACAGTGACAGGTTAACTTACTGATATTATTACGATTATCGGCACAAGCTTTCGCTAACTTGTAAAGTGGGACACTTTAAACCCTACTTTCGTTTGGAAAGTCCCGTTTACTTTTTTTGGCAAATATTACAACCTTATACGATCATACCAAACAATATTTACAATAATTTGGCCTTTAAATTCGTTTGCCAAGTTTGTAACCTTTTTTTCTTAAATGGTTCGCTTTTGCCCAGCCCTACCAGGCAAACCCTTTCTGCGGCCCG
>JAIRNQ010000181.1 GCA_031257955.1 Deltaproteobacteria bacterium
GATAAGATTATGAGCCAGGAAGGTGCCTGAATAGCCATGGGGATAATATTATAAGCCAGGAAGGCGCCTGAATAGTCATGGGGATAATATTATGAGCCAGGAAGGTGTCTGAATAGCCATGGGGATAAGATTATGAGCCAGTAAGGTGTCTTAATAGCCATGGGGATAAGATTATGAGCCAGGAAAGTGCCTGATTAGCCATGGGGATAAGATTATGAGCCAGGAAGGTGCCTTAATAGCCATGGGGATAAGATTATGAGTCAGAAAGGATCCTGAATGGCCATGGGGATAAGATTATGAGCCAGAAAGGATCCTGAATAGCCATGTGGATAAGATTATGAGCCAGGAAGGTGCCTGAATAGCCATGGAGATAAGATTATGAGCCAGGAAGGTGCCTGAATAGCCATGGGGATAAGATTATGAGCCGGGACTGGTCGTGAATAGCCATGGTCAGTAAGATTATGAGTCAGTAAGGGTCGTGAATGATTTTTGTTGGTACAAAGAGGGACTGGGTGAGTTAAAATTGGGTGTGATTAGTACTGATACTGGTCGAAGGCCTGGGAATCGTCTTTAATTTTGTGACTTTCTTCGACTATCCTGAAGCGGCAATAGGTGACGGCGAAGAGGGTACCGATGAAGCTTAGGACGAAGGTGGCCAGGATGATTAGGGGTAGAAAGACGAAAAGGTTGTTGTCGGCGACGACGAGGGCCTTAACGAACAGGTAAGCCGTGCCTACGCTCACGGCGGCGGCGGCTAGGGTGGCGGTAAAGGCCATGGGGAGGTTTCCCACGGAGAGTGACCAGGCGCGGTTCATGGAAGCCAGGGCCTGGAGCTTTTCCACCCCGCTGGCGGCCATGATTACGCAAAACTTGGAAATTAAGATCAGGATTAAACAGGATCCGACAAAGACAACCAACATACCTATCCCTGACGGTAAGAGCATAAATAAAGTCATAATAATAGTAGAAATAAATGCTCCGATTATTCCACCCATAAGCAAGATAACAAAATAGAGCAACATAACCGTCAGGCAGCGTTCCAGGCCTCCGGTAAGGGCCACCCAAAACGAGGGCGGCTCACTCTTTAGGGCCCCGTATAGGTAGATGGCCACCCCGGACTGGAGGCCCACCGGCAAGATGACGCTGGCCAGGCTCAGCAGAAAGGTCGGGATGGTCAAGATGGCCTCGGTCGAAGTGGATAAGAGGCGCAGGCAGACGAAGAAAAAAAAGGCCGGGATGGCCGCCGGTAGGTTTAAGCCCCATAAGGTCAGAAGCCTTTGGCCAAAAACCTGAAAAGTTAAACTAAAGGTCGATACAATTCCTATCCTTTCCCTTTTGTAGGGACTTTTTATGGCCTTCTGCTTACCCTGGGGCGGCGCGCCCGGCCAGGGAGTTTGCCCCGGGGCCGGAGACCAGCCTTGGGCCTGGACCGGCCCGGCCGGCTGGTTTGGCCAAGCCGGCTGGCCCGGGAACGGGGCTTGGCCGGGGAACGGGACCGGCCCGAACGGGCCAGTGGGATTGGTGGGATTGGGGGGACTGGGGGGATTGTCGTTCATGGGGCTGACCGCCTAGAGCTTAAGGTGGAGGGCGGCCAGGGGGGCCGTTTGGGAGAGGCCCAGGGCCTGGTAGAGGCGCAGGGCCGGGATGTTCCAGGAGGCGGTTTCGACCGTGAGGTCCCGGGCCCCCATCTCGTGCATGGATTTGAAGAGGGCCTCGGCCAAGAAGGCCCCCAGGCCCTGGCCCCGGCGCTCTTCGGAGACGTGGATGGCCATGAGGGTACCGGAGGGGCCGTTCAGGGCCCCCCAGGCTAGGCCCACGGGCTTTTCCGGACGGTCCTGGAATAGGAAAAGAAAGGGTTGGCCGCGCTTCATGTCGGCCAGGGCCACTTCCCGCCAGAGGGTGTTTTGAAAAGCCGGGGAGAGGTAGGGGCCGTGGCTAAAGTGGCCGTCGTAAAAAAGCTCGCCCAGGGAGTCGAACCAGTCCGGGAACTCGTAGCTTTTGGGCTTACGGATGGAGAAACCAGCCAGGCGGTTAAAGTCCAAGGGGTTTTTGGGGTAATCGAGGGCCCGGGTCAGGCGGGCCCCGATCTCGGCCAGCTGGAAGCCCTCGTCGATAAAGGCCCGAAGAATCGCCGGATCGTGCCAAGTTTTAATGGAGAGAAAATGCCCCTGAGATTTCTTAGCCACCTCTTTGGCTTTGGCGGCCACGATACGGGCGTTGGCGTAGCGGGTGGCCCCGTCCGGTTCGACCATCCAGGGCCCGCTAAGGCGAAGGGACCCTTGGCCCATGAGGGTTGACTCCAGGGGCTGAATGCGGCAAACGGCCAAGCCCATGGCCGGGTGGGAGTCGTCGACCCACAGGACGGCCGCCTGACCGGAGATAACCGCCTGGGCCGCCTCCTTGATGGCCGTGGCCGTGAGATCCGGCATCCAAAGCCTAAGGGGCCCGGTTAAGCGCCCCATCTCCCTGGCCATGAGGGTCAGGGTGGCGGCCAGGACCTTGGCCGAGGCGTGGCGGCCGACGTCGTCGCTCACGGGTTGGTTCCTTCCGGATCCGTCGGGTTTGAACCGGCCGGGTTTGGGCCTGCGGGGCTTTGACCCGCCGGGCTTGGGCCGGCGGAGAGGTTTTTAAAGAGGTCGTATTTGTTGGTGTTGTGGTAGCAGTTTCGGCAAACCGGAGAGCTTTCGTGGCCCAGGGCCCGGCCGACCCGGTCGCGCTGGGCGGCCAGGGGCTCGCCGTCCCAAGCCTCTTTTAGGCTAAGGGCCGGGAAGCGGCCGGCGGTGTGTTCGGGGCGGGAGTTGGCGTCCTGGCCGCAGAACTCGATGGTCCCGTCGTATTTGACTTCGAGGGCCAAAAAAACGTCCACGCAGCGCCCGCGGCGAAGGCCTTCGGACTGGCGCGGGAGGAATGGCTGGACCCGGGGGAGATCGGAGACAAAATTCAGGTTGGTTAAGTCAATGGCCACCTTATCGACCAGGCCCAGCCAGCGGTCGCAAAAAGCTTGGGGCGAGGCTTGGGCGAGTTCGTCGGCCAAAACCGAGGTCAGGGCGCTCAGGAAGGGCCGGGGCCGCCGGCCGCGCAAATCGTGGGCCAACTCAATGTTTTGGGCCAGCCGGGCGTGGCGCCCGCCGACCCGGTTAAAATGGTACTGCTTTTCGTTCAGGCCCTGGAAGGAAAACTGGATCTCGTCCACCTCGGAGTCGATCAGGGCCGAGAGGGTCCGACGGTCCATTTTTTGGCCGTTGGTGTAGATTTTAACGGCCACCCCGGCCTCTTTGGCCATGGCGCATAGGCTAGGCAGTTTGGGGTGGAGAAAGGGCTCGCCCCAGCCGGCCAGCCGGACGGCCGAACCCGGCCAGAGGGACATCTCCCCAAAGATGGCCCGGGCTAGGTCTAGGTCCAGAAATCCCAGTCGGCGGGTCGACTTCTGCCGGGAACAAAAGAGGCAGTCCAGTTGGCAATGGTTGGTCGGCTCCAGGTTAACCCAGAAAGGAAAAGGCCTGGGGGGATCGTAGCCGTAAAGCCATTCGTCCGAGGAATATATGTAATTGAAAGGATCGCTCTCGGGTCCGTTTAGGTAAGTCAGCATGCTGGCCCGTTTCGGCTAAGGTTCTCCAAAAGGCCTGGCCTTGGCACTGGCTTTGGCCATGGGCGGCTTGGGCCCCGGGCCCGGTGCCGGCCAGGCGGCCGCCCGGACTGGGAGGTATGGGTTTGGGGTTTTCCCGGAAGGGGCCAAAGCCCCTTCAGTGGGTGGGTTTGCCCTCCAGGAGACGGATGTTTTCCAGGGCCGGCGGATAGTCCCTTTCGGCCGCTTTGCGCCACCATTCTATGGCCTTTTCCACGTCCTTTTCCACTCCCAAGCCACTAAAATAGGCACCCCCCAGGTTATACTGGGCCTCGGGCACGTCCTGTTCGGCGGCCAGCCGCCACCAGTGGACGGCCTGCCCGTGGTCGACCTCAAGGCCCAGCCCGTTGTTATAGGCGTTGCCGAGGTTGAACTGGGCCATGCTCAAGCCCTGATCGGCCGCCTTGCGCCACCAGGCCACCCCTTCGACCGGGTCCTCGGCCACTCCCACCCCCGTGCACAAGGCCGAGCCCAAGTTGGCCTGGGCCAGCCCGTAGCCATTCTCGGAAGCCTTGCGCCACAAGGCCACGGCCTTGGCCTCGTCTTTCTCGATGCCGTCGCCGGAAAAAAACATCAGCCCCAGGTAGAACTGGGCCGAGGGCAAACCCTGATCGGCCGCTTTTCCCCACCAACGGACGGCCTCGGCGGGATCCCGATCGACGAAGGTCTCCCCGGAGTAATAGGCCCCGCCGACGGTGAACTGGGCCAAGGGCAAACCCCCTTCGGCCGCCTTATAAAACCAACCGAAGGCCTCTTTGAGGTCAGGGGACACGCCCTGGCCGTCCAGGTAGGCCTGGGCCAGGTTGTACTGGGCCTCGACCATGCCCTGGTCGGCGGCCAGCCGCCAATAGTGACAGGCTTTTTCGAGATCCTTTTCCGTGTCCTGGCCAAAGAAAAGAGCCTCCCCCAGCCTAAACTGGTCCATGGCTTTACCGGATTCGGCGGCTTTTATCAAATCTTCAATCATATTTTTACCCAATCAAGTTAGTTAGTCGGCTCTTTGGCCGCCTTCGGCGTTTTTGGTCTAAAACAAGTCCCCAATCGCGACCGCAATCAAGGCACCAATCAAGGCGCCAATCAAGACCTTTGGCCCCCGGGTGGGGGCGACTCCGATAAAGGGGCCAAGCCGGCGACGGGGGAAAAATCCGACCCATATGGCATAATAGTACATTGAAGCCGGGTTAGAAAGATAAAAAAAGCGCGATTAAAAATGGGCCCACTGACTCGCCGGGTTATGGACCGGATTAAGGACCCGATAAAGGACCCGATAGCGGACCGGTATTGGCCAGCCCTTGGGCCCTTGGGGGGGGCCGGCCGGAGGCAGGCCCGGCTTGTCGCTAGCCGTGGTGGAATGTATAATGAAGGCCATGGTTAATCATCAAACTGCCCTAAGGCCCCAACTCGTGGCCTTGAGGCGAGCCTTTGGGGGGTGACGACGTGGCGTCCAGATCTCTGGCCCGGATTTTTTCCTTGGCCACGATTTTGTGTTTGGGTTTGGCCCCCGCTTTGGCCTGGGCCCAGGTTACCACCTTTTCGACCCAGGATAACCCCAGGGCCGACGGCTTGGCCTTTACCATCGACTACCCCGCCGATTACGAGCTGGTCGACAGCCCCAAGGTTCCCAACCAGCTTTTCGTGGCCTACAGCGAAAAGCCGGAATTCCCGACGGTCTTGACCGTTTTGGTGGATCCCCTGCCCCAAACCCAGCCGCCTTACGACTATAAGTTGTTCACCCAGGGCAACCTTGACGAATTCGTGGCCGCCGCCTTTACCGCTCCCGGCCAAACGCCCAGGATACTTTACAAGTCCATCGGCCAATTCAAAAGCCACAGTTCGATTAGGGCCAAGGCCCTGGTTAACCAAACCTTCAAGGACCAGAACCAACCATCCATTGAGGAAATACTTTTCGTTATCTATAATAACCATAACATAACCATCGTTTGTTCCACATTCAATAGCCAACATAACCCAAACATACTGCTCCACTTTGCCGAACAGGGTAGCTACGAGGCCTGCGGCGCCTTCTTTAATAGCTTGGTTCTGCCCTAGGCCGCCCAAAAGTCCCGCGCCTTTCCCGAAACGACCTACATTGGGCCGGGGGCGCTAAGGGGCCGGCGGCCCAAAACTAGAAAGGGGTTCCCGCCGAGAAAGAATTTTACACACCCTTGCGCCCGC
>JAIRNQ010000137.1 GCA_031257955.1 Deltaproteobacteria bacterium
GCAACCCTTAACGACTTCCCGGACAACGGCCACAATCTTAGCGTCCATGTCAGACCAAGCTCAGAGGCCAAACAAGATCATAAATCTAACAAGCCCTACCGGATAGCTTCCCTGGCCGAGGTCACAACCGTAACGTTCAATCCAGCGCTTGGTCAACGAGCGGGCTTAACCTTCCAGACGGTACCTCGAACCCCGGGTAGAACCAAAGCCATAAGACCAGCCTAAAGGCCAGCCTTAAGGCAAAGACCGGGTTTAGCCTACCGAGCGGCAAGCATGGCCGTGGGCACAACAGTAGCTTTCAAGCCAGCGCTTGGTCACAGAGCGGGCTTAACCTTCCAGGCGGTTTCTTGGGCCCTGGGCAGAATCAAAGCCATAAGACCAGCCATTGGGTCAGCCTTGGGGCATAGACCGAACTTAGTCTACCCAGCGGCAAGCAGGGCCGAGGTCGCGACTTGAGCGTTCAAGCCAGGCCCAGGTCAAAGGCCGGACTCTTTGGGTCTTGGGTGCAACAATCCCGGCCGCCTTAAGCGGCCATGGGCGCTGGGCACTAGTTCTCGCTTATGTCTTGGGCTCACAACTTTTGGGGCAAAACCTGAAGCCTTAACCCCGGCCCAAGGCCAGAGAACCAAAAAGAGGCGGAAGAGTGGCGAGAACGTTTCCTCACAAAACGGATGAACGATTATTACGGGATCATTTTAGCGCGCCGGTGTGGGACATACCTCTCGCGTTCAAGCCGCGCCTGGATAAAAACGCGACTTGGGCAATTTGGGGCCAGTCCTAGATTTCGGACCGGCCATAGCGTAAAGACCGGGTTTAGCCTAGCGAGCGGCAAGCATGGCCGTGGGCACAACAGTAGCTTTCAAGCCAGCGCTTGTTCACAGACCGGACTTAACCTTCCAGGCGGTTACTTGGGCCCTGGGCAGAACCAAAGCCATCGGGTCAGGGCTTGGTCACAGACCGGGCTTAACCTTCCAGGCGGTTTCTTGGGCCGTGGGCAGAACCAAAGCCATCGGGTCAGCCTTGGAGTATAGACCGGAGTTAGCCTTCCAGGCGGTTTCTTGGGCCGTGGGCAGAACCAAAGCCATCAGGTCAGCCTTGGGGCATAGACCGGACTTAACCTTCCAGGCGGTTATTTGGGTCCTGGGCAGAACCAAAGCCATAAGACCAGCCATTGGGTCAGCCTTGGGGCATAGACCGAACTTAGTCTACCCAGCGGCAAGCGGGGCCGAGGTCGCGACTTGAGCGTTCAAGCCAGGCCCAGGCCATAGGCCGGACTCTTTGGGTCTTGGGGGCAACAATCCCGGCCGCCTTAAGCGGCCAAGGGCGTTGGGCACTAGTTCTCGCTTATGTCTTGGGCTCACAACTGTTGGGCAAAGCCTGAAGCCTTAACCCCGGCCCAAGGCCAGAGAACCCAAAAGAGTCGAAAGCGTGGCGAGAACGTTTCCTCCCAAAACGGATGAACGATTATTACGGGATCGTTTTAGCGCGCTGGTTTGGGACACACCTCTCGCTGCCAAGCGGCGCCTGAATAAAAGCGCGATTTGGAAGTGTTGGGGCCAACCCTTTCGGGGGTTTTGGCCTCGGTTTGTTTATGGCTCTTCGCGCCCGTGGGGTATCCGGACAAAACCGGCCAAAAGCCAAGCGCCTGGGCGCGGGGGTTATTGGCCATTCGGGATACGGGCGGGCGGCCTTGAAGGCACGAGTAAGGTCTGGCTGGGGCATTAAGGCCCAGGGATCCCGCGGGGATCCGTAGGTTTCTCACGGCGACGGGCCCAGGACCCAGTCAAGTATGCCCAGCCGTACGTCATGGGCCAAGCGCGGTACCACGGAATGGGCCTTTAGTCTGGGATCGTGCCTTGGGGAGTCGCGGGATCGCCAAAGGGACATGGACGGAAGGACCGCGCGGCGGCTTAGAGGTTCGGTCAGAAAGCCGATATTCGCACTGGACGGAAGGACAGCGCGGCAGCTTAGAGGTTCGGTCAGAAAGCCGATATTCGCACTGGGTGGAAAGAAAGGACTGATAGCCGGAATGTCATCGCGGGGCCGTAAGTCCTGAGCCTCGGCCCAAGGCCAGCGGGAGACGAAAAGAGCCCTATCGCCGGGGTTCAGGACTAGCCGGGTTAGCTTGGCTAGCCAAGGTGGTCGGGGTGGGCTGGCTGGGGCGAGTGGGCCGGTTGGCTGGGATAGGGGTTTATCGAATTTGGACACGGTTACGGCGGCCAAGGCGGCCTTGTGTCCCGTGGGATCGAAGCCAAGCCAAATAGGCCAGGCCGTGGAGAGGTTTGAGGGGAGCTTTGAGGGGAGGTTTGGGGGATGGTCAGTAAGGCCCACTCCCGCCGATATGGGGGTGCCAAGATTAAGAACGGGGGGCCAAGCCTTGGCCAAGCTTGGGGCTTCGATGGCGGTCGGAGGGGGATATTGGTCGAAGGGGAAGGGGACCTTGGCCGACTGGATTGGCCAAGGTAGGCCAAATCGGTCCCAGCTCGTCGTACAGGCATGTTTTTCGTTTCCGGGTAGGAAAGTAGCCGGAAAATCCAAAGACGCGCTGGCGGGGCCTGTGAGCCCGTTTATGGGCCCACTGAGAAAGAGGTCGTGGTCGGCTTGGGCGACCAGCGGCTCGGCCGTGGCCACAATACAGATTTTGGCCAAATGCGGGGCCAAGCCCGGGGCCAAGCCAGTGGTGATATCGCGGTCCTTCTCCATCGGGACGGCTAAGCGATCCGTGACGGGTGGCCGGCCCGGATCTGTGGAGGCCAGCCAGGAGGCCAGTTCAGCCTCTGGTAGGATCGGTAGGATCGGTATGATTAAAGCCGGGTTTAGGCCAAGCCAGTCAATGGTAGCCCGTGATATCGGGATTGACGATACCGCCGGTGGCGGCCTGGCGCTCGGGGAGCGCCGGCGCCTGGGCGCTGGCTTGGCCGGCGACAAAATCGGGATCGAGCCGACCGAGGGGTTGGGTTGAGAGCGTCCGCGAATGGGCCATCGGGGCGACGGCCAGCAACGCGGCACAGACCAGGAATGTAATTACGACTTTTTTCAAGAGAAATTCCTCCCTTCAATACAAGGCAAAACCTCGATTGCGACAAATGGTTGTAACATAGCGAAAACCAAAAGATTTGATTACTGAACGGAGTAACCGTTCAAAAAAAGAAAATCTCGCGTCTAGGGACGCGTCCCACTAACATAGTCATTGAAACGGAAAAGTCAAGGGGTAAACGAAACATTTTTTCACAAAAAAACTGGCCGATTTTTCGTGGGCACTTGTTTATTTATAAAAAGGCTACAAATTTAGACTTAGGCTCAATATTATGTTTGCTAATCGAACTTTTTGAGGCGAATTTTTTTGGGGCTGGGGCAAAAAAATGTGCTGGGTGGCCTTTTGGGGACGCCGTGAGCCCCGGGCGGTGAGAATTTGGGCGGGTTGGCCAGGTTGGCTAGGTTGCCCCGTTAACCAGGCTGACGGGGCTGTCGGGGCGGTCGGGGCAATCCTGACTATCGACTGGATTTGGCCAATGAGGCCAGCGGGGACTGAGAAGACTGAGAGGACTGAGAGGACTGGGGGGGACAAGGTTTTGGGAGGCTTCTAAGCTTTCGGCTTAAGGGGCGCGATGGGCCAAGGATAACGCAAAAAAAAGAAAAAAGCCCCATGGCCCCTAAGAGGCAAGCGACTTTCGCGGCCGGGGGCCCCGGCCGTGGCCGGGGAGGTCGATTTGGCCGGCGTTAAACCAGCTCCAAGTTAAAGCCCAAGCCCAGGGCGGCCAAATTGGTTTCGGCGCCCCGTTTGGAGAGTTCGGCGACGGCTTTCTGAAGAGCGGCGAAGGGCATGACGTCTAGGTGTCTGGCTATCTGGCCCATGGCTATCATGTTGGCCGCCAGTTCCGTGCCCAGTTCCTCGATGGCCAGCTTTCTGGCCGGGATGGCCAGCTGTCGGGTTAGGTCTTCCTTGGCCACGACCAAATCGCTCTCGTATAGGGTCAGGCCGTTTTTGGCCAAGTGTTTA
This sequence comes from Deltaproteobacteria bacterium, assembly GCA_031257955.1. Classification (GTDB taxonomy): domain Bacteria; phylum Desulfobacterota; class Desulfarculia; order Adiutricales; family Adiutricaceae; genus JAIRNQ01. The sequence goes on from JAIRNQ010000137.1 coordinate 4,001, forward strand.
AAGCGATCGTAGGCGGCCTGGGAAAGGGCCAAGAAAATATCCGCCTTCTCGACCACCGGGCTGTCAATCTCTTCGTCCGAAATGACCACCTGGCTCCTGACGTAACCGCCCCGGGTTTCGGTCCCGTGGCTAACCAACATGGTGCTCTCCAGGCCGCCGTGAACGGCGGCCAAGCCCAGGGCCCGCCCGGCCAGGACCACCCCTTGGCCGCCAAAACCGCTAATTAACACCTCTAACCTGAAAGTCATGGCTCGGCCCCTTCCCCGGAACCGGCCCGACCTGGTTCCTTGGGGGCGGCGCGGTCCGGACGAAAAGTGTCGGTCCAGGCTTTCAGAAGCTCGGAATAATCCGGCCGGCTACCGGAGGCGTCGTGGTAAAGGCCCCTTTTGAGTTTTAGGAAACCCGGGTTTATCCTGTCTTTGAGCTTTTGGAAACTTTCGCCCCGGTCTTGGCCGTAGGCCGGGTTAAAGACGCTTTTGAACCAGGAAAGGATTAAGGGTTTGTCCCTCTCGGCCAGGCTGACGGCCCCAAAATGGGTAACGCAGGGAAAGATAAAATGGACCAGGGAAAAACCCGGGTTGAGGAGGGCCAGTTTGAGGTTGTCCACCGAGGGTTTTCCGTCCAAGCTTAGGTGCCTGGCCAAAAAAGTCGCCCCGGCGGCTTTCAGGATCTCTAAAACGTCAAGATCCGGGCCCAGCCAGCCGGTCTCGCTGAGACCGTAGGGACTGCTGTCGGTGACGGCCCCAGGCGGGGTGGTCAGGCCGAACTGGCCCCCGGTGGATTGGTAACCAAAATTGTCCGCGACTATCACGGTCATGTCCAGATTGCGCCTGGCGCAGTGGAGAAGGTGTTTGAGCCCGATGCCAAAGGCGTCGCCGTCGCCCACGGTCAGCACGATTTTTTTCTCCTTAGGCAAGGCCATCCTTAACCCGGCGGCCAAGGCGTAGACCCGGCCGTGGGTCCCGGCAAAGTTGTCCCCTTTCCAGGCGTTAAAGGTTTGCCGCCCGGCGCAACCTATGCCCGTGCCCCAGATCACGTCCTGGACGCCCAAGCCCAGACCGTCGATAGCCAAGAGGACCCTTTTATGGACCTGCCCCAACCCGCATCCGGAACAGGCCGTGCTGGGGATCTTTTTTGGCCTCAGATATTTTTGAAACAGTCCATCCACTACGCCTCTCTCCCATGGCCGCCAAGTCCGGCCCACCTAAACCGCCGGCCTTACGGCGGCCTTGGGCGCCGTAAGGCCGGGCAGACCCCCGAGCGTCACCAGGCCTCCCGCACGTTTTTTATGCCCCGGGGCCGACCGCCCCCAAATAACGCCCGGACTATCTCCAATAGCTCGGTGACCGTGGGCAGTTCCCCGCAACGTCCCAAAAAATGCACCCTTCCGCCGGAGGCCCTCTGGACCTCCCTGACCAACTGCCCGTCGTGGTTAAGCTCGACCACCAGATGGATCCTGTTCTGGTCGAAGAGATCGTCCTGGAAGGGCCACAGGGATTTTAAACTGATGGCCCCTACCCTTATGCCCAGGGCCCTGGCCGCCTTAACCGCCCTTCTGACCACCCGGGAAGGGCTGCCGTAGCTGACCATGACCACGGGTGGATCGTCTTCCATGCCGGTAAGAAGGCTTCGGTCGATCAACTTGCGGTTGTTTCTAATCTTGTAGATTAACCGGTAGGAGTGCTTCATCTGGGCTTCGATCTCTTCGGTGTCGTAACCCTCTTCGGTCGGGGTCCAGTCGGAACAGGCCCCGCCCGTCCCCCGCCCCAGCACCACCGGCGGAATGTCGATATCGTCGGATCTGGGGTAAAAGTCTGGGCCCCAATGGACGGCCCTCTTGGGCAAAGGCAAGCCCAGGGCCTCAAGCTCGTAAGAGTCTTGCGGGATCTGGAAGGCTTCCCAGCCGTCGGTGACCAATTGGTCGGCCAAGATGGTGACCGGGGTCCTGAACCGCTCCGACAGCCTAAAGGCCTGGATGGTCATCTCGAAGGCTTCCTTTACCCCGTCCGGGGCCAAGACGATGGTCTCGAAATTGCCCCCATGGGTCGGGTACCTGGAGAGGTAAAATTCCCCCTGGCCCGGCGCCCCGGTGATGCCGCTGACCGGGCCCACCCTCTGGGCGTTCAGGATAACCACCGGAATCTCGCTGCCGATGGCCCAGCCGTAGGGATCGGCGTACAAAACGTAGCCCGGCCCCGAGGTCGAGGTCATGGCCCTCAGGCCCCCCAGGGACGCCCCTATGGCCATGTGAAAGGCCGCCGTCTCGTCCTCGGCCTGAAGGTAATACCCCCCGGCCATGGGCAACCGTCTGGACATGTTTTCGGCGATTTCCGTAGCCGGAGTAATGGGGTAGCCGCTGTAAAACTTAAGCCCGGCCAGAATGGCCGCCTCAGTAATGGCCGCGTTGCCGGTGTCAAAGACTGTTTTCATGGAATTCCCAAGGCCGTGTGGCCCCTAGTCCCCCAAAGCCCAATGGACACGATGGTTTAGTTCGATGGATCCGATGGTTTCAATGGATCCGATGGATCCGATGGTTTCGATGGATCCGATGGATTCGATGGTTTCGATGGATCCGATGGTTTCGATGGATCCGATGGATTCGAGCATATTGATTCAATGGCCACGATTTCGCGCCCGGGCCTTCCGCCGTCGCCCAAAACCCGAGCCACCGACCGGGCCCTGGGCCGGGGGCCCACCGGGCCGAAACCTCAAGGCCGGGTTAGTCAATCCGGGACCCTGGACACTTCCAGGCAAAAGTCGGGACAAACCATGAAACAGCTTCGGCAGCCCAGACAGGAATTTGGACGGGCCACCACCGGGGGCCGGTAGCCTTTGGCGTTATGCTCCGGCCCGGGGTCGAAGACGTTTTCGGGACAAGTCTCCAGGCAATAGCCGCAACCCTTGCAGGCCTCAAAATCCAACTCGATCGAAAATGTCTCATCCATCGACCGTTCTCCCAGCCCCAGTCCTGTTTGCCCAAAGCCTTGTTCACTAAAATAATTATTGGCGTCAGTTTTTGTTTGGCCAAGCCCGCGAAACGGGAGTGACCATTTGGCAGCCCGCGAAACGGGAGGACCCTTCGGCAGCCCGCAAAACGGGGTGACCCTTTGGCCAAGCCCGCGAAACGGGGGTGACCCTTTGGCAGCCCGCAAAACGGGGTGACCTTTTGGCCGCCCGCGGCCAGTGTGGCCTTGGGCTAGACGTCCAGGCCAAGGCCTTGTTTAGCCAACTCAAGATAGGTTTCGACCAGCTTGAGGCGTTGGATTTTACCGCTGGGTCCCTTGGGCAGTTCCAGCCCGAAATAAAACCTCTTGGGGATTTTGTGGGGGCTCAGGCGCTCTCGACAAATCTCGGCCAAATCCGTTGAAGTGACCTCGTGGCCCGGGGCTACGTTTACGAAGGCCACTATCTCCTCGCCGTAGAGGGGATGGGGTACCCCGACGCTGGCGGCCGACTCCACCCCCCGAACTTGATACAGCGCCTCGTCTATCTCCAAGGGCGAGATCATTTCCCCGGCCCGATTAATGAGTTCCTTGGCCCGGCCCTTCAAAAACAGATAGCCTTCGGCGTCAAGCTGGCCCATATCCCCGGTCATGAACCAGCCGTCCCTAAAGGCCGCCCGGGTAGCCTCGGGGTCTTGCCAATAACCCTTAAAAACGCTCTCGCCCCGGATGCCGACCTCCCCGATGGGCCCGAAGCCGACCTCCCCGGACCCCGTTACCCCTGGCCCGGTTAGCTCGGCGCCGATGGCGCCGGGCCCGGCGACCAGGGGAGGGAAATCCCCAGGGCCAAACTTCTGGCCGTCCTTAAACACGGCCAACTCCAGCCCGTAGGGGCGACCGACCGAGCCGGGTTTACGTTTGGCCGGCGGCAGGGGATTGGAGGTCACCTGACTGGCCGCTTCGGTTATGCCATAGGATTCGATTACCGGAAGGCCCAGGGCCTTTTCCAACCTCTCGAAGGCGGCCACCGGCAAGGCCGAGGAGGCCGACCGCAAGAACCGCAGGCTGGCTAGGCTTTCCAGGGGTGGCAACCCCGTCTCTCCCGCCCGGCCCGACTGGCCGGCTTGGCCTCCTGGGCCACCGCCGGGACCTTCGGGCCCGGAAGGTGGTAAGTTTTCTCCCGGTAGGCCCCGGTTCAACAGAATCAAAAGAATCGTCGGGACGGCGCTGACCCAGCTGACCCCATGGCCCACGGCCCAACCCCAAAAGCGGCTGGCGCTAAACTTTTCGGGCATGACCACGCCGCAGCCCACGTAAAGCGGCGTCAGCAAGGTCACCACCAAACCGTTGACGTGGTTTAGGGGCAACAGACAAAGGGCTT
>JAIRNQ010000008.1 GCA_031257955.1 Deltaproteobacteria bacterium
CCCGGCCGCCGGCCCCCAGGACCTTCCCGTGACCTCTACCGAACTCCCGGCCGCCGGCCCCCAGGACCTTCCCGTGACCTCTACCGAACTCCCGGCCGCCGGCCCCCAAGTCCTTCCCGTGACCTCTACCGAACTCCCGGCCGCCGGCCCCCAAGTCCTTCCCATGACCGCCAACGGACTCCCGGCCGCCGGCCCCCAGGACCCCAGGATTGAGGAGCTACACCGAATGATCGTCGAGCTCAACGAGTTCGGCGCCCTCCAGACGGTCTCCGATCTCCTCAAGGAGGGCGTCGATCCCGAAAAACTGATGTTCTGCTTCTACCGGGCCCTTTCCGAAATAGGGCGCCTTTTCCAGATGAAGGAGTACTACATGATGGCCCTGGTGGTGGCCGGGGAACTCATGCGGGAGGCCATGGACATGATCATGCCCCATCTGGTGGGCATGGAAGATGCGCGGGAGACCCAAGGCCAGATAATCACGGCCACCATCGAGGGGGACATCCACGATCTGGGCAAGAGCTTGGCCGGCTTTCTGCTCAGGGCCAACCATTTCGAGGTCATCGACCTCGGCGTCGACGTCCCTCCCCGGGTTATCCTGGCCGAAACCTTGAGGCTGGACCCGGTGGCCGTGGGGGTCTCGTTGCTTTTGACGGCCAGCCTCTCGAGCATCCGCCGCCTCTCCGGGCTCTTCATGGAAGCCTACGGCGACACGCCCGACCGTCCGCTTTTGTTCGTCGGCTGCGCCATGGCCCGTCCCGAGGACAGCCCCCAAAACCTTAAGGAATGGCTGGGGGTGGACGCCGTGGCCGACGAGGCCTTCGATACCGTTCGGATCTGCCAGGAGCGGGCCGAGCTTAGGCGGAAACTCAAAGAGGGCCTTCCGGCCCCCTTTTGACCCCGCCGCCGAGGCCGTTTCCGATTTCCGTTTCCTTTGGCCCTCGCTCCCCATTTTTCCGCGGTCCCCCATAAAGGCGCTACTCCAATGATATGAAAAGTCACTAGAAACAAATCTTTCATTTGATTCAGTTACTCAAAATATTAAAGATATTTTGTAATGACTACTCAATGGATTATACCGTTCATGTCGCGAGCCTCCGTAAAAACCTCTAAATTGAAGAAACGGCCAGACTTATAAGCCTATAATCAATGGGTAAAAGGCCATTTCCTAGAAAAATAGATTTATCGCGGACGCGTCATGTTTACCTTAGGCAATTTAGGAGGATATTATGACCTTGAAATCACTATTCATCCCTCTTTTAGGTTTCCTTTTTTTGCTTTCTATCTCACAGGTGGCATGGGCTTTAGATGATAATTATTCTTTATCGTCTCGCCAAAATTCATTCTTAGCTGACACGACTGATTACTTTATATCTAAAAATAGTCTACACGAACAATTTAGATATGAACTTATACAAACTAATTCAAGTCCAATTAGATTAGATGACGTAGATAAATATATTGCAGATGCCCCTGTTTTTTTTGGTAATGAATATAATGATTTACCAATTGTAACTTTATTATCGCTTGTTCAAGCGACAGTAGATGTATATAAAGCGCAAGGTGTTACTTTAAATATATATAATTATGATACTAACTTTTATCATCCAGTTAATAAAGATTATATAGTTCTAGTTAGTGATAGCGATAAGCATGGATTTATGGTCATACGTCCTTCTAACGAAGATGGTTTAGCTAGAGAAGAGACACCGTTATTCTCTTTTATTTGTAAAATTGAAGTATATGAACTGCAAGGAGTTTTCTGCTCTGAACCGGAAATAAAAATAAATGGGAAAAAACAAAGCATTAATAATGCCATAAAAAGCAACTCAATTATTCAACGGGCCTTAAAAGATTCTGAAAACGGCAACTGGAACCAAGCTGGCTAAGGCCTTGATTCCCGCCGCTGCCCCCGGGTTCGCGACCTTGAAGTCAAAGTGTGGATGGCCTGGGGGTAGCCGCTATTGCTGGGTCCAATCGCCAGAAACGCCAATCGTGCGGCCGCTGGCGATGCTAGCTAGGCAGATCTTTCTACTGCGCAAAGACTGACTATCTATGTTGATTTGCGCTAAAAGCCTTTCATTGACAAATTCGCAATATTGAATATCTTATAGCATAATATAATATATATAACAGTCATTTAATTGTAATGCTTACATGATTGTGATAATAATTATGATTGTTATCGTTCCGATCAACATTTAATCTCTGACGAAGGTGCAAAAACCACCGTTTAAAAAGCCAAAATTCCTATAGCGCGGCTTCAATTTTTCCCTTGACAAACGCTCCCTGAGGGTGTATAATCTTTCCCCATGAAAGTAGATCCCATAAACGCCACCGTGGCGACCCCCTTAAGAAACTGGCAAATCGAAGGCCAGAGCCTATCGATCTATCCCCAGTTCGGCTTTTTTTACTTTTATTTTTACCGTTTACCCGGGGGTATCGCCTAAGACGCCACGTGAAAGAATCACTTTGGAGCCGCTGACGATACCCGCCAGCGGCTCTTTTTTTTGCCCAAACGGATTTTCAAGACCGGCCCCGATTTCAAAGACCAACCAGCGCCTTACTTTAACTTTCGATAGAGATATACGATTCCGTACTAACCTACCCCTTATGAGGAGTGACCTTCGATGACCACCAATCCCGAAAACCAGCCGGCCGCCCCGGCCGTTCCCCAAGCCGCGGCCGCCACCCAAGCCCCGCCGGCCAAAAAACTGCCGCCCTACCGGCAGGCCAGCCGTCTAACCCACCCCGAAAACACCGTCGTTAAACTGGGCACCCACTCCATCGGGGGCGAGGAATTCGTGGTCATGGCCGGGCCCTGCTCGGTCGAGGCCGACCCCCAGATGCTGGGGACGGCTTGGGACGTAAAAATCTCCGGGGCCCACATCATCCGTGGCGGCGCCTTTAAGCCCAGAAGCTCGCCCTACAGCTTTCAGGGCCTGGCCGAGGAAGGCCTCAAGATGTTGGCCAAAGCCAGGGAACTGACCGGCCTGGGGATAGTGACCGAGGTCATGGACTCCTCGGACATCGATCTGGTCGAGTCCTACGCCGACATTCTCCAGGTCGGCGCCCGCAACTCCCAGAACTTCTCCCTACTAAAGCGCCTCAGCAAGACCCGCAAACCCATTTTGCTCAAAAGGGGCTTGATGAACACGGTGGAAGAGTTCCTGTGCTCGGCCGAGTATCTGTTGGCCGGCGGCAACGAAAAGGTCATCCTCTGCGAGCGGGGCATCCGGACCTTCGAGACTTCCACCCGCAACACCCTGGATCTTTCGTCGGTCTTGGCCATCAAGGAACGCAGCCACCTTCCGGTCATCGTCGACCCCAGCCACGCCAGCGGCAAGGCCCATTACGTGGCCCCCCTCTCCAGGGCGGCCTTGGCCGTGGGGGCGGACGGACTGATGATCGAGGTCCACTGCGCCCCTGAGCTGGCCCTCTGTGACGGCGACGAGTCGCTCACCCCCGAGACCTTCAAAACCCTCATGGCCGATCTGGCCCGCCTGGCCCCTCACTTTGGCCGGCGCATCACCACGATTGAAAACCCGGAGGCCAGCCAAGCCCAACATTTGGCCCGACAAAACGGCCAGACAACCGCCCAGAAAGGGGATCCGCAATGACAGAGCTGCCTAAAAGATCGGATATGGACGCCGTTCTAGGCCCACTTCGCCAAGAAATCGATGAACTGGACTTCCAAATATTGGATCTTGTTCAAAAAAGAGCAAAAAGGGCCATAGAACTGGGGAAGATTAAGAAGAAAAGCTCCTTTCCCATTATGGACCTCTCCCGCGAGCGCCAAGTCATCTCCCGCATAACCGCCAAGCCGGCCGAGCCAGGGGAGGGCCTGGGCCCGGAAGCGGTCATGTCCATCTTCACCGAGATCATCAAGGCCTGCCGGGCGGCCCAAGCCCCGACCAAGGTAGCCTTCCTGGGCCCGGCCGGCACCTTTAGCCACGCCGCCGCCTTGCAGCAGTTCGGTCGCCTGGCCCACTTCATCCCTTGCGACGATCTTACCCAGGTCTTTGAGGCGGCCCAATCCGGCGAGGCCGAGTTCGCCCTGGTCCCCTTCGAGAACACCACCGAGGGTATCGTCGGCCAGACCTTGGATCTCATCTCCAAGACCGATCTACGGGTCCAGGCCATGCTAAACCTCAAGGTGAGCCTTACCCTCATGAGCGCCCACGGGGACTTAGGTAAAATCAAGGCCATCAGTTCCCACCCCCAGGCCCTGGCCCAGTGCCGCAACTGGCTGGCCCTAAACATGCCTGGCATAGAGCTTCGGCCGACCGTCTCCAGCGCCGCCGGGGCCACCCTGGCCCTCTCCGACGACAGCTGCGCCGTCATTGGCCACCCCTCCCTGGCCACCTTCTACAACCTTACGGTCATGAGCGGGGATCTCCAAGACTTCCAGCACAACCAGACCTGCTTCCTCATTTTTAGCCACGAGGACGCCATGCCCAACGGCAACGATCGCACCCTTCTCTGGTTCAGCGCCCCCCACAACTCCGGCAGCCTCTACAAGTGCCTCCAGCCCCTGGCCGAGTCCGGCGTTAACCTGACCCGCCTCCACAGCCGGCCCAACGTCGACTCCCCCTGGGAGTACCTGTTCTTCCTTGAGCTGGACGGCCACTTCCAGGACCCCAAGGTGGTCGCGGCCATCAAGGCCCTGGAGGCCGAAACCGAAAAATGCCGCGTCGTCGGCTCCTACCACTCCGCCGAGGACGCCGTGAGCCAGGCCGCCCCCAAGGGCACCGCCCTCCAAAACGTCTAAGTCCCCTACCCCAAAACCCAAACCCCCAACAAAAAACCGCGCCCAAAGGGCGCGGCTTTTTTGTTGGGGCCAAAGGCTTATTTGGCCTAACTATTTTGGGCTACTGATATGCTACTGTTAAACCATAAAGGTTATATAAGGCCCCTTTCTACTGCGCTTAGATAGCAGAGATAAGTGGCTGCGGAGTCGAATCTGGCGTCATGGGCGCTAAAGGCACCTTTTATGCCAAAGGCTTTGGAGGCTAGCGCCTTTATCTCACCGTCGGAGATACTAAGGCGCCGGGCCAACTCACCCAATTTCGGCCATTTATTGCCGAAACCGGAATAAGACAATTGACAAACGTCCGCGAGTTCCTTCATGGTACAGAAAGATTCGCTGGTCCTGAGCGTTACCCTGGCCCGTTTGAATTCGGCCTTGATAAATCTCGAATCGAAACTAACGTTATGCGCGACCAATAGCTGGCAAGAGTTAAAATCGGCAGCGATGTCGCTCGCGTGGGCGTGAAATGTTTGCCCCCCGGAGAGTTGATTCAGTTTGGTCACCGAAAGCCCATGGATCTTCTGCGCGCCCGGTTCCACGTAATCGACCGTGAAATAATAATTCCTGCCGCCCAGCAGCCCAATTCGGTCATCATGCAGGATGTAAGACAATTGACAAATTGAGCCGGGGTTAAACCCGGTAGTTTCAGTGTCAAAAACCACGAATCTCATCTTCTTTGTCTCCTAAAAATGTACCGTCCTAGCGGTAAAAAATTTTAGGGCTGGTGCCTGGCCCCAACTTGGGCCCAAGTTCCTAATGCCGCCCACAGGCCTTGGCCGGCCGGGGCCGCGGGAAAGTCTTTGATATCCCCAAGTTTTTCCAGCGCCAAGTCGTTATGAAACTTTTCTAAATTCTTGTCAATAAATATTTCACCTTACTATCAAAAATACTTACCGTCAAAAAATACTCTTGTGATTATAAACCACTAATTAAATCACAAAACATGACTTTATGGGATTTACTTAGGCAATCGTGATACAGTAAATCACAGGCGATAACGGCCAAAGGCAATCCTGGAGTCCTCTGGCCCTAAACGCCAGATATGGCCCCC
>JAIRNQ010000015.1 GCA_031257955.1 Deltaproteobacteria bacterium
ATGGAAAGGTTTGGCAACCGAACTTTTCCAACCGACAGTGACTACCATCACAAAACTATTGGCCAAGTCTAATGGCCAACGTTAAGGGTCAAGTTTATGGGCCAACGGTAAGGACCAAGTTTAATGGCCCAAGTTTACGGGCCAACGGTAAGGGCCAAGTTTAATGGCCAACGGTAAGGGACAAGTATAATGGCCAACGTTAAGGGCCAAGTATAATGGCCAACGTTAAGGGCCAAGTTTATGGGCCAACGGTAAGGGTCTACGTTTATCCACAAAGCCTTTTGGCTTTCGCGCCTCGGCCTTACCGTTTTGTCATGGCCTGACAATATCGACGCGCAAATACAACAGCCGGGCCTTGAACGACTGAGCGGCAAAGCGACTATGGGTCCGTCCCTTGCGGCTATGGGCAAGGCCTAGCCATGGCCTTTGCCCGGGAACGTTTTGGTCCAGATCGATCATAGGGGCTTTTGGCTGGCCTTTCCGGACCAGCCGCGCTTTATCTCCGCGGATAAATGTTCGCTGGTTATTAGTTTTGCGAGTTTCATTGGTTTGTTGCCACAATTTACGGTATTTTCGAGGGTTAGGCTATCCGAAAGAGTGGCGGAAAGGTTTTGTGGCGAGCTTGGCCATAGACAGAAAAAACCTTACGGGCTAGGCCAAATCAACATTATCCAGACATACTGGACTCGTCTCGGGCGGGGCCAAGGAAACCAAATGGGCCAAAGCTTTCGGACGAGTGATTCGCCCGACCGGCGAATCACTCGGGGTTGTGGTGGGACTCCTCGGCCAGGCGGATCTCTTCGTCGGGATCGTCGATGTTGACCAAATCGTTTTTGGGAGGGGGAAAGTGCTTGAGGATTTCAACGGGTTCCAAGTGGAAGGTAACTTCCATGGTCGGGTAGTGGGATTTGATTCCGGCCACCACCTTTGAGCCCAGAAGGTGGGCCTCGTTTACGGTCAGGCAACCATCGACTATCAGATCGACTATAGCCAGCCTAAAAGGGCCAGATCTTCTGGTGCGGAGGCGGCGATAGCCTTGGATGGCCGGGTGAAGTTCTTCGATATGCTCCTTGATTAAGGCTATTTCTTGGGGGCTCAGGCTGTGATCGATTAAGTTGCCTATGGCTTCCCAGCCCAAGGAGCAACCAGTCCTGATGATCATGAAGGCGACTATGGCGGCGCTTAAGCCGTCTATGCGGGTGAGATCCCATTCGGGGTTTATGAAGCCTCCGACCTCAATTACCAACAGGGCGGTGAATATGCCCCCGGAAGTGTAGACGTCGGTCATCAGGTGCCAGCCGTCGGCCACCAGGGCCGGGGACTGGGTTTCGTGGCCGATTTTAAAGAGTCGCCTGGAAATGAAGACGTTGACCAGGGCGGAAAAAAACATTACCGCCAAGCCTATTTTAAGATCCGGCAGATCCCGACCTTCAATCAGGCCCTCAATAGCCTCTTTGATTATGTAGATGCCGCCGACCACGATTAGGAGGGCCTCAAAGAGGGCAGCCAGGTTTTCCGTTTTGCCGTGGCCGAAGGGGTGGTCGTAGTCCGCCGGGGCGTCGGAGACCCTGACGGCCGCCCAGGCCATGAAAGAGGCCATCAAATCCAGAAAAGAATGAACGGCCTCGGAGATTATGGCCACCGACCCGGTCATCACCCCGGCGATGAGCTTAATGACGATTAAGCCCCCGTTGGAGAAGATTGACAGGGTGGCGGTGCGGCTCTTGAGAGTCGATAATTGGGTTTCGGTAAGTTCGGCCACGGGTAAGCTCCGCCTTAGTCCGATACGAATGTTCGTTCTTTAACGGTGGATTCGAAATGGCCCCGGAACTGGCCCGACAAGGGCTCAGCCGAGGCTCACAGGCCGCGCCTAATCATCAAGTCGCGAACTTTGGGCTTTATTATGGCCGCGGCCGCTTGGGCTTCTTTCTCGCTGTCGTAGGGTCCGGAGGCCAAAGTCCACATACCCCCCTTCAGCCTGGGATAAGCGTCGGTGTCCACTATCTCCAGAGACAGGCCACGTTTTTTGTGGCGGGCCAAGGACTGCTCGGCTTCCACCCGCTTACTTTTGGGGATGGATTCGACTATGACCAGCCAGGCCTCGGCGGCCACCTGATCCGGAATTGGGCTTAGGCTCCGCTCGATCGAGGGCTTGCCGGGGTCGGCGGCGTTAGAGGCTACCGCGGTCGGCTGGGCCGGGGTATTTTGACCGGCCCCTAGGGCCGAAGCCGTTTGGGCTTGGGCTTCCGCCGTCGCGGCCGGCGCCTGGGCCTCGGTTCCGGCGGGGGCGGCTTGGGCGGTCGCCTCGGGAGGGGGCTGACCGTAAGTTGGCGTCGGAGGCGAGGCGAATTTCAAAACCCCGAAAACGGCCAGGCCGGCCACCAGCACCCAACAGACAAAGGAGACCAGGGTCACGGGCCCGCGTATGGCCTGTTTGGGCACAAACCTAGACTTTCTTTTGTTTCCGGAAAATTTGCGGCACAAGTAACGGCCAGGCGACAACAAAAAATCTTTAATCATGGGGACACCATGGATGGGTGGGACCCTCGGGTAAAGCCAAGTTAAAAAACTCCGCCGGACCGAAGGGCCCGATAAGTCGCGAACGGCCAAGGATCCTGGGCTAACTTGGGGCCCAAGACGTTGGCCTTTGACGAACGCTTTGATTCAATTGGCCGCGATCGGGAGATCGTTTACCCAACATAAACCCAAAACCCTTTTCGGGAATTGCCCTTCGCCGCCCTCCCCGACCCGCAATCGACAATCCGGGGTCAGCAATCGACACTCCGAGACCCACAACCCACTATCCGAGATCCACACTCCACGTCCGGGTTCGCTATGCGGCTGGCCCGGAGGGTCCGGAGGGTCCGGCGGCCCCGGTGGGTCCGGAGGGTTTGGGGGGTCGGGTGGGTTTGGTGGGTTTGGCCTAAGGCGATATGTTAGGGGACGACCCTTAATTGACATTTTAACTCGCCTAGGATTAAAAAACAAGAAATAATTTAGCTTAAAAATTTGAACTGTAACCTAGGTATTGATCAAATACTGGTTCCGTAGGGTTGTCAGTTTAGGTCCGAAATTAAAACTCGTCAATCCAGATTGGAAAAATTTGTAAATAATATTGAATATATTCGATTTATCGATTTTATCGCCATTTATGTTAGAACAAAAAATCAATTAACCGTCATTATTAGAATTTAGCCAAATAAAATATAACCATAGTTAATATCCTATCGTAACCAACGAACGTTGAATGTGGGAAAATTCAAAATAGGCCAGCTTAGCCTGTCTTATCCGAGATCTCGGATAACCTGGGTTAGGGCCAACGATTCAATAATGGCCCATAGCCTTGTCGCCCTTGGGGATAATTGCCTCGCCCTTAAAGCAATCGCCCATTGTCGCTTTACTTTTGGCCCGGCCGGCCAATTCTTGGCGCCCGGGGTGAAGGTTGGTCCGTAGTTTAAAGAAGGCTTGGATTCGGGGGGGAGGAATAAGGGAGAAACGAAGGAAAAATGATGGCGCGTGAGGGGCTCGATTATGGCCGAGCCGATAAGGGCAAGATAATCGATTGGACGGTCTCTATGGCCAAGTAGGGCCAAGGGCCAAATCTGGGCCAAGGATATCGGTCCCACGAACAAATACCCAAGCCGGACCAAAGGCCCAAAGGACAAAAGGGCCGGCTTGTCTTAAACGGTTACGGGAACAATGTATAGTCGGGCGGGAAAGCCGGCTTGGCCCCCGGCCCGCTTTTCGGGAGCGGGTGGCGCCTTGCCGGCGGGAGGTGGCTTGGATTCAGGCTAGCCAGGGGGCCATGAAGGCTGCGGCCTTACCGCCTTCGGCCAGGTGCTTCAGGAGGGCGCTACCCATAATGACGGCGTCGGGCTCGGCGCCCAGCGCCTTAAGCTGTGAAGGGTGTTTGAGGCCAAAGCCCAAGGCCAGCGGCAAATCGAAGGCTTGTTTGGCCCTTTCGAGGGTCTGGATGGTTTCCGGAGGCAGGCCTTCCCGCAC
>JAIRNQ010000025.1 GCA_031257955.1 Deltaproteobacteria bacterium
GCCGGAACCCGGCGCCCCGGATCCCGTAAGGCCGCGGGCTTTGGCCGGCGGCGGTAAACCCCATGGGCTTTAATGGAGGGCACGGCCGCGTGGACGGTGGATGACGTCGTCGCCGGCGGTCCGTTCGCGGGGCGGCTTTTCCTTGGCCGGTCTGGCGGGCACCTTGAGCGAAGAATGGAGGATCTCAAACTCGCTGTCGGTCAGGCCCCGGCCAAGGGACAAGGACTTTTCCTTGACCTTTTTCAGAAGGGCTTTGAGAATGGCCGCGGAGGTGGGCAGTTCCAGGCAATCGCACTTGAGGCGTATGGACTCGCGGCCGCTGTGGAGGCCAATGCCCAGATAGCGCCTGGCCCCGACCAACTCGGGGGGAAAGGGCTCGTAGAGACTGGGCTCCTTGAGTAGGGCGTTGACGTGGACCCCCGACTCGATGGCGAATATGCCCCGACCGGTGACGGCCTTAAAGTCGGGGATCCTTTTGGCGTCCATATACTCAAACAATTCCTTGAGGTGTCTCATGGGATGGGCTGACCCGGTCATGGAGATTTTCCCGGTGACGTGCAAGGTCATGAGCAACTCTTCAATGGCCGGAAGGGAGCCCACCCCGCCAAAGGAGGCGACCACTCCGTGCCCGCCCATCTCCAGCCATGCCATGGCCAAACCGGTGGCGCAGCCGTAATCGTTCCTGAATATGACCCGGTCCGGTTGCCCTTCCAGCCGTTCTTTGAAAAGGGCCCGGTAGTCCGAGAAAAAAGCCCCGTCCAGGCCGGAAAGGGCCTCTTGGTTAAAGACCAATTCATTCTGGGCCAGGGTGGCCGAGACCCGGAGCGATTTCATGAGCTCGTTCCACCTCGGGGCCAGTTCGTTGACCCGGTCCGGGTGGGAGTTGTGGAGTATGGATAGGGTGGCGTCGATCAAAAGCGGGGCGTTGACGTCAATGGTCTCTTCTCTCGAGTCAAACGTTACCCCCGGATTGGACTTTTTTGGCTTATCCATTGGCTATCCTTCGCCACATAGACAATTATTTAACCATTCCAATAACCGCATAACCTTAACGATTGGCAAAAGAGTGTTAGTTTTAAGCCAACGCAAAATTATGGGTATCTTTGTCCGCCGACGACTGCTCCTTTTGGGCCTCAATTAGTTTTTTAGCGGCCCACAGGGCGGCCCGCTCCAGGCTGTCCATAGTGGCAAAACATTTTATACCACATTTTTTAAAAAGTTCCTTGGGCGATTGGCCAATTCTGATGGCCACCACGGCCTCCACGTCGCTTAAGTCCTTAACTAGCCGCTCGATGAAACCCGTCGGCTTTTCGGCCGTCTCCCTCCGGCCGCGGCAGCCGCAAGAGCGGCCGGGACCCCGACCCCCGACCTCCCGGATTTCCAGAAGCCTTAGATCGCGCCCGTCGCAGCGATAAACGTGAACCCGCTCGGCTTGGCCGAAGTGGGCGTCGACCATGACCCCGCTCTTGGAGATTACGGCGATCTTAAAGCCATTTTCCAAGGTCCCCGCCCCCGTCCCGGCGGCTTGGGGCCCCGTCGGCTTTGGCGAGGCTATGTTTTGGGCTGGGCCAGGGGCCGGATGGTGGCCCCCTTGCCCAAAAGTTATGTCCCGGCCCAAGAGGCCGGCGGCGTCGGCCCGGCACTGTTGGCAGTGGATCATTTGGGGCAGGTAAGCCCCGCGGGCATAGCGAAGATCCCTAAGGCTTTCCGGGTCGGGCGGCTCAAGGTGTCCCAGGGCGCTTCCGGGGACGGGGATGTGGGGCATCAGGTTTCCCAGATCCGCCCCCAGGGCGGCGGTTTTCTTGGCTATGGCCACGGCCTCATGATCGTTAAGGCCCTTGAGGAGAACGGTGTTGACCTTGACGGCCAGGCCCAGATCCTT
This sequence comes from Deltaproteobacteria bacterium, assembly GCA_031257955.1. GTDB lineage: Bacteria > Desulfobacterota > Desulfarculia > Adiutricales > Adiutricaceae > JAIRNQ01. The sequence goes on from JAIRNQ010000025.1 coordinate 1,883, forward strand.
GGCCGCCTTGATGCCGATGGTTTGGTTGGCCAAAATTATCTCGGCCGCCTCCCGGCCCCGGTAACGGTGGCCATAAAAGTCGGCCCAGGCGTAGATTTTTTCGGCCGTCTCGGGCGTGGCGGCGTTCACGGTAACCGTCAGGTATCTCAGACCCAAACGGGCCAATTCGACCAGATGGTAAGGCAGGGCCAAGCCGTTGCTGGAAAGGCATAGTGCCATTCGCGGATCTTCCCGGCGGATGAGTTCGATGGTCCCGAAGAGCGCCTCGGGATCGCTTAGCGATTCCCCCGGCCCGGCAAAGCCGACCACCCGGAGGTTGGGCAGGGCGGCCTTAACCTCCCTAAACCTTTCCAGGGCTTCCTCGGGGCTCAGTAGCTTGGAAGTTACCCCGGGCCTGGACTCGTTGGGGCAGTCGGAATCCCGCCGGCAATAACCGCAGGACAAGTCGCAACCGGAGACGATGGGCAAATGCAATCGGGCCGCCCCCTTGGCCGCCTCCAAGCTAAAACAGGGATGGACGTCGGAAAGGGCGGCGAACCGGACCCCCGCCGCCCCATCGGCTCGGCCTGGGAGCCCCCAGGGGGCCAGGTCGGGTTCCGGGGTGGGGGAAGGGGAGGTGTGGCCCCACTTACCGAAGTTCCCGGCCTGGCGGTCCCCTGACTGGGGCGCGTGAAAAACCCCACCGTCCCGAAGGCCTGAGGGTTGAAGGCCGGAGGCTTGGCCGCCGGCCATGCCGGAGACCTGAAGGTTGGAGGCCTGGAGGCTGGCGGTAGCGAAGCGACGGGGCTTAAAGTGCTCGGACTTTAGGCGCTCCCTAAAGCTTTCCTCCTCCAGGCCGATGAGTCCGTTGGCCAGCCGGTCCAAGAGAACGGTCGAGCCGTCGTAACCCATGGTCCGCACCCTTTGCCCGCCAACGCGATCGTGAATGGGAAAGGCGCAGCGGACCAGCGGGAGGGAATGTTTTTGGGCCAGCCTCCGGGCTTCGGATGAGCCGATAAGAACGTTCGCGCCCTTTTCCAGACATAAGGCCTCGATGAGGGCAAAGTCGGCCCCGTCCACGGCCAGCGGCGGGTCCAGGGCCCGGGTCCGGGCCACCGGGGCCAATACCTTGGCCGCCTCGCCGACGAAAGTGGGCCTCTTGGAACCGGTGGCGGCCAGAACGGTCGGCAAACCGTTTTCGGCGGCCAGATGGGCCAGGGAGAGGACAAAATCGGGCTCCCCGAATATGGCCGCCCGGCCAAGGGCACAGTGCTTATGGGAGTCGGCCATGGCGTCCATGAGCCGGCCCCTTTCTTCCAGGACCCCGGAAGGTATCCGGCCGCCCAGATCCCTAAGGGCGGCCAGCAAAGCGTCGGTGGCGGCCAGGCCCACCGACGGGGCCAGCCGGATAAGTTTAACCCCGTGGGTTTTCCGCAACCACTCTCCTGGGCTGTCGCCCTCGGGGGCGAACGGCGAGAGCTCCAAGGTGGCGGCCGCCCCGGCCATGGCCACTACGCTGGACAGTTTGGTGCCCTTTTGGGGAAGGCGTTCGTAGACCGGGTTAAAGGCCCCGTCCAGGTTGTCCGAGATGTCCGGGAAGAGGGTATGGTTGGGCAGGGCCTCTTTTAGTAAATCCTTAAGCCATCTGACGTCCGCCGGGGAGGCGGGCCCCACGACAACGTTTAGGCCGCCATGGGGCTTGGGATCCAATTCCAGCCCGGCGAGAATGGCCGTAAGGCCGTGCCAGTAGCCCTCGAAGTGGGTCCCGCCGTAGCCCGGGGCGCTGACCGGAATCAGCTTGGCCTTTAGATCCCGCCGGTTCTCCCCGAAGCTCTTAAGGCTACCCTTAAGGTCCTCGCCGATGGTCTCGGCCAGGCAGGTGGTGGAAACGCCGATGATTTCTGGGTCGTAGAGTTTTATGAGATTGGCCAAACCCTTTAGCAAGTTTTTCTCGCCCCCGAAGACGGCCCCCTCCTCCGAGAGCGAGGTGGCGGCCACGTCTATGGGTTCGTTATAATGGGTGGCCATATGCCTTCTGATGTAAGTGGCGCAGCCCTGGGAGCCGTGGAGAAGGCTCATGGACTTGGCCAGCCCGTAGAAGGCGGTGACCACCCCCAGGGGAAAGCACATTTTGCAAGGGTTTTCGGTAATCGTCGTAAGTCTTTGTCCCATAGCCATTCCGTGAACCCCGTCCCCCCGGCCTTCCCTTCGGGAAGCCCCGGGTGGGGGCTGTATGAGCGATTCGGCCAAAGGCCTTAAATATTGATGGCTTCGGCGAAGGTCTTGGACCGTTGCCGAAGGGTGGCCCAGACTGGGCTGTTGACCGAAAGGTTTATCTCCCGGGCGAAGTTGACGGCCCCGACAAAACCGGCCAGCGGGGCTTTCCTCTCGTGGTTGTGGTCGCAGAAGGCCACGCCCAGTTTAAAGGCCAAAGGCCTTTCCTTAACCCCGCCGACCAACACGTCGGCCCCTTTGCGGCGCATGAAGGTCTCCAGTTCCGAAGGGTTGGCGTCGTCCAGTATGACCGTGCCCGGGTCGGCCAGGGCGGAGATGGCCTCGTAATCCTCCGAGGTCCCGGTCTGGGTCCCGACCAAAACCGTGGACATGCCCAGTTCCTTGAACTGCCGCATCAGGGAGATGGCCTTAAAGCCGCCGCCCACGAAAATGGCCGCTTTTTTCCCGGACAAGCCCGGCAGGAAAGGCTCGATGGCCGTCCGGGCCAGGGCGCTTTCCCTTTGGCAAAGGGCTTCGGCCCTCTCCCTGACCCCCGGGCCGCCCAAAAGATCGGCCACCTTATAGAGCGAATTGGCCGTGTCGGCCAAGCCAAAGAAACTGACCCGGACGAAGGGTATGCCGAAACGCTCTTCCATGGAACGGGCCAGATAGACCATGCTCCCGGCGCACTGGACGACGTTCAAAGAGGCCCTTTTGGCGGACATGAGCCTGTCGTAGGTCGAGTCGCCCGTAAGGGTGGCCAGAACTTCAATGCCCATTTCCTTAAAGTAATTTTCGACGATCCAAGCCTCCCCGGCCAAATTGTAGTCCCCCAACACGTTGACGGTCCCCGCCAGCGGCGACGGATCCGCCGCCGTTTTGGCCGCAAGCCCATTGCCCAAAGGGCCGACCGGGCCCCGATCGGCTTCCCTCACGTGGGCTTGGGAGATAACTTTCATGATGGCCTCACAGGCCAGGCGGTAGCCCATGGCCTTGTGACCGGCAAAACCTGGGGCCTTCACGTTTATGGCCCGCATCGGGTAAAGCCGCTCGGCCTCCCGGCAGACTCCGTCCACGTCGTCGCCGATGATCCCGACCAAACATGTTGAGTAAATAAACAAAAGCTTGGGCCGATGGATTAGGTATATCTCTCTGACGGCCGCCCGTAGTTTTTCCACCCCGCCAAAAACCACGTCCTTTTCGCCAAGGTCGGTCGAGAAACTGTTTCGGTAAAGTTCCGACTCGCTGGCCAAGCTCCCCCGGATGTCCCAGGTATAGCTGGCGCAACCGATGGGCCCGTGAATCAAATGGAAGGCGTCGGTAATGGGATTGAGGACCACCCGGGCCCCGCAAAATACGCAGGCCCTTTGGCTGACCGCCCCGGAAAGCGAGTTTTTCCCGCAGGCCACCGGGCCGGCGGCCTGGTCACTCCCTTTGCCAATCGGGAAGTTTTCTGCCTTGAAGGCGATGGAGCC
>JAIRNQ010000089.1 GCA_031257955.1 Deltaproteobacteria bacterium
CCCCGCCCCGCCCCCGGCCAGCGACCTCAGCGCCGTCCTGGGCAACCCCGAAAGCCCTGGCCCTTCCGGGACCCGACTCCCCGAAGGGGCCCCACCGGCGGGCCCCCAAGGCCGCCGACCGGGACCAGACCCAGGCTCCGAACCCGATACCGGACCCGTCCCCGGATCCGCACCCGGCCCCGTCTCCGTCTCCGCCCCCGTCCCTGAAGCCGAACTGCTGGCCAGGCTGGAAAGCCTGCCCGTCAAGTGCCCCAAGGGCCGCCGGGAACTGACCCGGGAGATCCAGACCCTGGACGAGGCCCTAAGAAACTTGCGGCTTTTTTTTCTGGCCAGGCTCTTGGAAACCGAGGAAACGGTCATCGCCTGGCGGGGCCAGGACGAAGCCTCGATTAAGGCCCCGGATCCCATCTCGGTCCCGGATCCGCCCCCGCTGGCCCCGGCGGCCAGGATTGGCCCCATAGCCGGCGGCAAGGGCCCCTTCCGGATGAGCCTTAGGTTTAGGCGCTGGTTTATTTTCTTTTCCCTTATCGTCGTGGCCGCGGTCACCGTCATCTGGCTGGAAAAGAACAAAATCGGGCGGCCCGGGGTCATCCACGCCTACAACGGTCTCAGCTCGCCGGTAACGGTCACCGTCGGGGACGTGCAGCATTCCGTGCTCTCGGGTTCGGCCGTGGCCATAAACTGGCCCAAGGGGGCGACCTCGATCATGACCCACTCCCCGGAGGGCTTCATCGAGATCGTCGAAGACATCCCCGAACCGGAAAGGGGCCAAAACCTGGTCTACAACGTGGCCGGGGCCAGTCCCCTGTTCGAGTGGGAAGCCGTCTACTCACTGGACGCCCCAGAAGGCCCACCCACCGAGATCCCCCTGGGGGCCCCAAAGCTTTTGGTCACCACGGCCGATTTCGTGCTGACCGATCCCCCCAAGTCGGCCAAAGTCAGCGCCAACAACCCCACCAAACGGGTACTCTCGGCCCTGTCGGGCGTCCACCCGGCCAGGATGCTCGAACTCCTAAACCCCCAAGAGCGTCTCCCGGTAATCGAGGCCCAGGCCCGCTGGAACCGCCCCGGCAGCCTCTGGAGTCCGTTGTGGCTGGATCTCTTGGCTTCCAATAGCCCCAAGGCCGCCGGCATTCTTCTCTCCAGGGTGGCCGACTTCCCCCGGGACCCCTGGACGCTGGGCTACCTCCTCAAGGTCTTGGGCGCGAAAAACTTGGTCGGCTTTTGCCTGGAGCTCCAGTCCCTGACCAACTCGGACGACGATCCCGATCTGGCCTACCTGGCCAGCCTCTGTCTTCCGGCCGAGGAAAGATCCCAGCGCCTGGGCGAACTTTTGAAACTCTGGCCCAACCAGCCCTGGCTCAACCGGGCCGCCGGCTGGGAACTCTTCGCCAAGGACGACTTGGAGGGGGCCCTCTGGTACCTCGACCAGGCCTTCGAGCATGACCCCTCGACCTTGCTTCCGGAATTGGAGACCCTGGCCCGCCTGCGTCACCTCCACGGCCTTCCGGCCTCCATCCTGGCCGAGGAATTTAACTTCTGGGTCCCGGGCTTGGCCACCCTGACCAACCGGGAATCGGCTGAACGCCGGGACTTCTACCGCCTGTCGGCCCGGGACCGTAGCCCCGAGTCCTCCCTCTCTCCCCAGGACCAAGCTTACGTCCTCCTGGATAGGGGCCTTATGTCCAAGGCCCTGGAACTGGCCGAACCCGGCCCCCTCCATGACCGCCTGACCCGCTTGGCCGGCGCCTCCGCCGGGGCCGACCAGGAAATGGTCGAAAAGGCCTTGACTCTCCCGCTCGACCGGGGCCTGGACCGCGACACGGCCTGGTCCATGCTGGGCCTGGCCGTAAAACACCGCCGGGACACCCTCCCCTACGCGAAAATCATAGCCGAGACCTCGCCCGCGCCCGCCCCCCTCTTGGCCAAGGCCATCATGGAAGGCGACGCCGGCAACCTGGGCATCCTCATCCCCGGGCGGGAAGCCTGGCTCCAAGGCCAAGCTTGCTTGGCCGCCGAGATCGCCGGCCTGAAGCTCCCGGAAAAATGCCCCCTCAAGGCCCGTGGATTTTTGTTCGTGGGCGAAAAACCCTACCTTACGCCCCTCCCCCCGGAGTCGCGCCCAACCCATAACCAATCCGACCCGTCCGACCCCTATGGCCACCCCACCCCAGACCAGCCCCCCGACCCGTTCGACCTGGAAGGTCGCCCGGCTCGGGACCAAGCCCCCGATCCGGCTTCGCTCCCGGCCCCGAACCAGTCCACTGATCCGGCTTCGCCCCCGGCCACCGGCACCCAAGGCGAGATCGCCACTAGCCAAGGGAACCCCGAAGCAAGTCTCCCAGAAACCCCTTTGGAAAGCCCTTTAGATAGCCCCCATTCGTCAGAGTGACCCCGGCGACGGCTTTCTCCGCGCCAAATCTCCCCACGACCTCCCCGCGAGTCCTTCGCCGACCGGCTTACCGTTTTCCCCACATCGACAATCCCATTAATGGCCGACCCTATCCCCGGCCCAGGGGCCAACTCCCAAAAGGGGCCCCAAAACCTTTGCGCCAAACGGCCACCCCAGCCGCCCCAAGGGCCAACTCCCAAACAGTACCCCCAAAACCTTTCCGCCAAACGGCCACCCCAGCCGCCCCAAGGGACAACTCCCAATAGTAACCCCAAAACCTTTGCGCCAAACGGCCAACCCAGCCGCCCCAAGGGCCAACTCCCAAAAGGTACCCCCTAAACCTTTCCGCCAAACGCCCACCCCAGCCGCCCCAAGGGCCAACTCCCAAAAGGTACCCCCTAAACCTTTCCGCCAAACGGCCACCCCAGCCGCCCCGGCAAAAAATAGCAATAGGCATAATACCCCTCCCGATCCCTGATTCCATGGGTAAATTATGCCACTGAACGAATGCTATAACTGATCAAAAAAACGTCTAAAACGGAACATTTCGCGCAACCAATTTTTCGATGGCCATACTGTGGGCCATCTTCGGTATGACCTCCCAACACTTCTAAAACGTCCAAGAGTTCTGGCCAAAAAATGTCCTTGAGCTTTGCCTTTTGACCGCTTTTGTGTTCAACCGGTGACCCTATCGAAGTAAAAATTGCATCTGGGTTTGTCCAAAAAAAATCAGAATATTTCCGTAAGTTTATGTAATTGCGCTACGGGACGCCATCGTTTAGTCAATGGTTACGCCATTTTACGTGGTTTGAGTGATACATGATATATTTAGGAACAATTTCTTTATATTATCGCAAATATGCAATTGTTTCATGATTCGATCGGGCAGAAGCGACTCAATTTTTCCCCGTTCGAGCTTGACCGATTCGATTCGCCTCTGCTAAAGTGAAATAAAGGCCCTATAGTCGAACCGTTGGGTTTAGACCCTCGGCGACGTTAGACAACTTGGTTTTTTATAAATAAAATAACCAAGTTACTGTGGTCGTTTTTCTATTTCTTAACTCTTAAACGCGCATTGCAAATCGCCAACCGAGAGCGGACTAAACATTTCAGGCGAATTCCTGACCGCGTTACCCCGCTTAGCCAAGGACAAACCCCAGAATGATTTCCTCCCCGGACATGATTTATATTTTTCTCAACGGCGAATTCAACCAACCGGTGGATCTCCCGCCTTACCCGGGCCAGTCGACCCTGGTTGTCGCCGTTGACGGCGGGGCGGTCCACTGTCTAAAGCTGGGCTGGCCCATACACGTCCTCATAGGCGATTTGGATTCCCTGCCCAAAAACACCCTATCCAAGGCCAAGAAAGCCAACAAAGACATGGAAACCATCCTCTTCGGTACCGACAAAGACCAAACCGACTTTGAGCTGGCCCTTGATTACGTGACCTCCAAGTTCCCCAGCCACGGACGCATTGAAGTCCTTGGCTCTCTGGGCGGGCGCTGGGACATGACCTTGTCCAATTTGATCTTACCCTTCTCAGACCGTCACCTCGCGCCCTTACGCCAAGCTAGCCTCCCTAAGGGCCACGCCCTGGCCTCTCCGCTGGTAACTTTCCGGGACGGCTACTGGGTGATAACCCTTTTGTCCGGTCCCGGTTGGACGGTCATAAACCCCATGCCCATCGACCGCCGGGTTTCGCTCATCCCCATATCGCCCACGGTCACCAAGGTCAGATTGTCCGGCGATTTTAAATACCCCTTAGACGACGACGAACTCGTCTTTGGCCTAACCCGGGGTATCAGCAACGAACTGGGACCCCATGGCGGCAGCGTCTTCATAGGCACGGGCCTCCTCATCGTTACCGTCTCGCCTCTCCTCATGCCCGGGCCCATTTTTAAAAAGGCCCCCGAGGCGGCCATCACCTGGAAAACCCCCTCCGGCCGCGCCAAGTCCCCAAAAAAGGCCCCCTCCGCCCCGGCCGCCAAGCCGTCCGCCGCCTCGGCCTCCAAGCCTGCCGCAGCCCCGTCCTGCAAGCCGGCCTCCGCCCCCAAGAAAACCGTTTCCGCCCCGGCCAAACCCAAGCGCTAACCCCGCCCTCTTCCGGCGCCGTCGCCTATCCTTCCTGGCCACGCCCTCCTGGCCTCGGCTTCCCGGCCTCCCGGCCCGCAAACTGACCGGGCCACTTTCCCGCGCTCCCGTTCGCTCCGGTCCCCGGCGCCAAGTCCCCCTGACCCACCTCTCCCGACCAAGTCTCTTCCCGCGCCACCCAGGTCCAAAGCCGACACCGGACCACTGACCCTTCTCAAATTTGCCCATAAACACCCCTCAGACGCGCCACACGGCCTCCAATGGCATTTGCCGCTAGGGGGATACCTATCTCGCCGTCACGTCCCGTCAGAGAGCCCTGAACGAGACTCTGCCCCATGTGACCGTCAACTGGTTAGTGTTATCAAATTGGGTGCCGAGTTTGGAACGCACCTATGCGCTCGCAGTTTCGGCCCTGGCCATATGCCACTGGCAAGAACCAGCATCGCGGAAAAAGTAGTAGTACTAACATTTTTATGTTACAAAAAATGTATCCCCAATACATTTTTATGAACAAAAAAATGCGATCAAAAATATTTTTAGAAATTACAATTATTTGTGGATTGTTGCTTTGGTCCGTAAATTAATTTGAGCCTTTAACTGGGTTAGAAATACGATAATTAAGAAAATTTTTAAATTTATGTCTTTTTATTTCTTAAATACTATATTTTATCTCTATTACGCAATAAGATTTATGTTCTCATTAAAGCCGATTTTTAACCCTGAGCGTAGCGGACGAGAATTGGCGTCATTGTTACTCGGGAATATGGGCCTCGAACAACCTTAACCCCGTGTCGGGTATGTGAAATTTGTCGTTGACAAGCTATTGGCGGGGAGAGAAACTAGCAAAGCTGACATTTTTATGTTATAAAAAATGTAAGTTCGTTACATTTTTTAGTGCTAAAAAATGTTTCAAATCTACATTTTCCAGCGGGATAAAATACCAACCCTCAAGTGCGTTTAGGGGCTCTTACCGATCCTTCACATTTGCGATCGTATTGTTAGCCTAACAATTGATCTAAAGAATACTATTATTGACTAAAATTTTATAATAATAAGGACATTATTCAAATGAAAAGAAAAATAACTACCGACTTGCTGACATGGAAAAACAAGTCAGATAAACTACCATTAATGCTTCAAGGGGCACGACAAGTTGGTAAAACATATGCTTTGCTTTCTTTTGGGAAGCTTAACTACAAAAATACAGCATATTTTAACTTTGAAGAATCCAATGAGATTCAGGCTATCTTTAAGCGCAATTTGAACCCTGAACGTATCCTACGAGAGTTAGCGGCGTTTAGTGGCCAATCTATTCTACCTGGCGATACCCTTGTCATTTTTGATGAAATTCAGGAATGCCAGGAAGCCATTACTTCACTAAAATACTTCGCCGAAGAAGCCCCAGGCTATCATGTGGTAACGGCGGGCAGCCTTCTGGGAGTAAATATCGCGCGTCTTCCCCCATACTCTTTTCCCGTTGGCAAAGTGGATATCCTTCAGCTTAATCCAATGGATTTTGAGGAATTTCTCTGGGCCATGGATCAAAGACCATTGTCAGAGTTGATTCGTGAACACTATATCAAAAATGAGCCATTGTCCCTTCATGAAATCGCGATGGATTGGTACAGAAAGTATCTGGCCGTTGGTGGCATGCCGCGTTCCGTGTCGATATATAAGGAAACCCAAGATTTAGATTACGTAACGGAGACATTGAAAACCCTAAACAATTCCTACGTCGCGGACATGGCCAAATACGCTTCACGTCAAGAAACCGTCCGAATAATGGCGGTTTGGGCTTCGGTCCCGTCTCAGCTGGCAAAGGATAATAGGAAATTTCAGTACGGAATGGTAAAACATGGTGGGCGGTCGCATGAGTACGCAACGTCGCTGGATTGGTTAGCCTCGGCAGGGATGATAACTAGATGTCAGTTGGTTAGCCAGGGCATTCCTCCTCTTTCGGTTTATGCCCGTCCGGACAATTTCAAGGTATATATGCTAGATACGGGGTTATTATGCGCTAAGTTCGATGTCCCTCTCAATATGGTATTGAATTTGCCATACTTGAACATGACCTTTAAAGGACCGCTTGCGGAAAACTATGTTTGTCAAGCACTCACAGCCAATGGAATAACGCCATATTATTGGACTTCACAAAGAAAAGCGGAAGTGGATTTCGTTATACAAGACAATTCTGGAAATATCATACCAATAGAAGTGAAATCTGGAGACAACGTCAAATCCAAAAGCCTACATATTTTCCATAATACTTTTAAATCAGAATATATGATAAGGGTTTCTACAAAAAATTTTGGGTTTGAAGGTAATATTAAAAGCATTCCATTGTATTCATTATTCTGTTTAACTAATAATATAACAGCTACAATTTAATTTTTCTCGCTTTGTCTTTCAGAAGCTAATCCCAAGGACAAGAGTTAAGGGGTTCCCTTGGCCAACAAATTATTGGCGGGCATGGATTTGGCGATATACTTTTAGCCGATAAAAGTATACCATTTTGGCCTCCTGGCCTCCTCATAGGTGGTAACTTCCACCTACCCAGCGTTTGAAAAGGCCATTTCCAAAACAATGGGAAAATCCGTCCGATACCAGTGAATGGTACCCTATTTTTGAGAGATACCCCGGCCTCAGTAGAGTAATCATCGTTACTATTCAGTGCTATTGTAGATTTTGATGAGTTTTTCAAATTCATCGGCTACGTCCTTTCGTAGCCAGTCTGGCGATAATATCTCGGCTTGGGAGCCATAACTTAAGACCCAACTTAGGATTTCATAATAGCTGGAAACGGTCATCTTCAACAGCATTTTACCATCGTCTCGCCATGTTATGGCCTGGTCGGCGCTCCACTTTCGCTCGGCCACCCTGGCGCCCGTTTCCGCGTCGAAGAGTATCTCCACCTGGAAAGTTTCATCCTGCATCAATCCAAAGGTATCCCAGGTTTCCTTGGGCAATTTTGGAAAATTTTTAGAACTGTTATTTAGGGTCTCAACCTTCTCAATCCTATGAAGTAATATAGTCATCGGGTTGGGGTGATAAGGCATGAAATCGGAGTCAACTAACCAACCGATGAAGTAAAATGAGTCGTGGTAGATAAACAATTCGAGGGGGGCGAAGTCGTAGGTCTTGCGTTCGCCATCGGGTTTTTTATAGGCCACCCGGCAAATCTTCTCATGGCGTATAGCCTCAACCATGGCCTCAAATTGCTCGTGGAAGTTCGAGTAATCTATCCACCCCTTGAATCTGGCCTGGGCGATGGGCTGGCTATACTGCTCTATCTGGCCTTCGGCCAAAGCGGTGGCTTGATTGAGGGCGGCTTCCAGTTTCTTCCAAGTTTGCCTGGGCAACCATAGCCGACACAAATCGCGGCAAATCGCTAAATTTCCTAAATTTTCCGCAGAAAATTTCATAAACGGGGCTTTTATGAAACTTTTGTCTATTTCATAATATGACTCGCGACCTTCTTTGGTTTTAATAACCTTGCCATAACTGGAACCTTCAAGTTGATCGATGATCCTCAGCATTGAAGATGTTGAGCAATTGAAATGCTTTCTGAGGTTTTGTAGGCTCCAGGGGCGCTGACTGCAGAGCAAAAGAGTATAGACTCCTATGATCTTCTCGGCTGGGCGAAGTTTATCGTCAGTTCCAAACATGAAGTCACCTAAAAAAAACAAATGCCGACAATTTTGTGGTTAGATGATACGCAAACGCCCCAATGGGCGGACCCCTGGGGCGTATGCGCTCGGGCGGAAGAAACGGCTGCCGGCGAACAAAACCTTAAAGTGACTGCCTCGCCTTTGTCCCGCCATTTCTCCCACCGAGGCCAATTGCGGCGACCTATATCATGGCTAGGTTCCCGGCGGTAACGATTATCCTTTTTGGCCGGCCGACAAGGCCGCCCAAAAACCGGAAGTAACGCGTGCCGGTGACCATAGCGGACACAGAAACACAGCTATTTTCTGACCGAGGGCTCAACTCCCCACAAGGATATGAGCTTTTATGTCAGACATTGGACTTGTAATTCCCCCTTTCGTCGTACAAGGCGGTGTTAGAACCGTCCCTACGGGTGATCGTGTTGCCAGCCACGGCAATAACATCGCCGCTGCCAGAACAATTGGCTATATAGTTACCATTCTCATCATAAATGGCAACGTTGGAACCATCTTGCCGCACAACAATGGAAGATGAGAAGCCAGCTAACCGTCCAGAACCTGAACAATTTGCTTTATAATTTCCATTCTCGTCATAAATCCTGATCGAGCCGCCTTCATCTTTAACTGTCCCTATCATAAGAACTCCTTTTTAGGGTTAATGCCTTTCTCGGGCGACTGGTGATCATTTCGTTCCCAAAACTGGTTTACCATGGAAGGAAACAAATCGTCGCCGCCTGGTTGGAAAGGTGATTGATGAACTTGAGAGTAAAATAACAGGAGTTCGTTCCAAAAACCGGTATGTATCTAAAAAAAATGAGAAAAAAAAGCAAGGCAAAGCGGCATTGCAAGTCTCAAAATTTTACCAAAATAAATCTAAACTTATCAAAAAATTAGTGCTTATTAACTAAGGATATATTTAGATTGAATTAATTAAAAACTTTTTATCATTAAAATTTTTTTATTTTATATGTAACGATAACAATTAACATTTTTTAGATAAAAATTAGGTTTAAGCTAGAATCATTTTACCAAAATTGTATTCTAGATATTTTGAAGCCGGATTTTTTTTAACAGGCCCGGTCTGGTCCCGTAAAGCCCCAGGAGAGTTTTGCCTGTCTCGGAACGGTTAACTGGGCAAGCGAATATCCTTGCCCAAGCTATCCACCAACACGGCGCCCTTCACCGTCACGGCCCAAACAAATTATCCCTCGACAGTTTCAAAGCCTACTAAAACGAATACGGCGATAGACTTGTCGGCTTTTCCCAAGAGGGCTTATCGGTCGTTGGCCTCCTTCGCCTCCAACACCATGGACTGACCATCCAAGCCCAGTCACTTTCTGGCAACCAAGGGCGATATTATCCCCATGCCACGCCCACCCAAAGCCTTAAGCTCGGTTTTCACGTTGCCTTTAATGGGAAGCGTCAACCAATTGTCCAGGTAGGTTTTGGGAGATAGCCCGCGTTAAACTTGAAGTGCCTACCGTAGACTGGTTGGCTATATCGGCCTTGCCCACCCAATACCGTAATATAAGCGTCCCTGAGTTCTCTCCTAAAAGCGGGCCAGAGATCTGCCTAGCCCTTTCCGGACCAGCCCGAAGCTCACCGCCTCTGCCCGGAGACCTTTCATGGCTGTACCTTCTTTTGTTAAAAATAATGATTTATTGCGAATCTATCTT
>JAIRNQ010000098.1 GCA_031257955.1 Deltaproteobacteria bacterium
GGCCCGCGGCGGATCCAGTCATCTCGGCCGCGATCAGGATGAAAAAACTCCTCTCGACCCCAATCCTGAAACCGTTGAAAATCGCGGGCATGGCCCCGGGCAGAATTACTTTACAGAAAAGCTTCCATTCACCGGGGTTTAAGCTCATGGCTGTTTTGATGACCGCCTCATCGACGCTTCTAACCCCCGTAACGCCGCTGAAAAAAATGGGCCAGAAGGCGACCCAAACTAAAGCCGATATCTTGGCAGTCTCTCCCATACCGAATATGACCACGAACACGGGAAACAGGCAGTAAGGGTTAATCAGGCCAAAAATCCTGAAGAGAGCCTCAAGCCTCTGATAGGCCCCCGGGAACAGCCGGCCCAGAAGGCAAGAGAGCGGGACGGCCAATACGACCGCCGCCACCATGCCAATCAGCACTCTGACCATGGAGACCATGATATGGGTAAACAGATGGTACTTCTTCCACAGATCAAAGAGCGCCGTCACCGTCCGTGAAAGCGATGGCAAAGTGGTCGGATCGGCCAGCCCTAAGCGGCCTGAGAGTTCCCAGAGAGCCAAAAGCAGAATGAGGGCCAAGTACTTGTCGGTCATCCTGCTCAGTGTTTCTTTCCCTTCAAGCATAAAGACCCGAGCTTGGCCTTCTCCCCCCTTCCTGAGGCCATACCTCCCGCTCCCTGAAGGGAACGGGGGGGGTGACCGCGGGCCTGAATGAACGGAACTGGGGGCGATAGCCTCAATGAACGGAACGGATGGCCGCGAGCTTCAGTGGACTGAGCGGGGGACCGCGGGCCTTACGGAACGGGGGGCGCAAGCCTCAATGAACGGAACGGATGGCCGGGGTCAGATGAGCGCTCCAGCGGTTCGAGCTTCGCCTCTTTCGATGGCCAGAATCTGATCCGACCAGCTGCTGGCCCAGTCCCTGAGTTCCTTGGGTTCCAAGGGTGTTGGGGTCAGACTGCGTTCGTGTTCGGCCACCCGCTTGGCGAGCTCGCGATAGACCGCCGCCTGTTCGGAGTCCGGGGCGGCCTCAATGGTTGTTTTCCCGCTGAGCTCGCTTTGGGTCACGGTAATCGATCTGGGTACGTACTGAATGACCTTAGTGTTAGCCCGGGCCACAAAATCGTCTATGATCGATTGCTGGTACCCGCCGGAGACTGAGTTGGCGATGAGACCGCCAAGTAAAGCCCCGCCGGCGTTAGAGTATTTCTGGATGCCTTTAAACAGGTTGTTGGCGGCGTAAATGGCCATGAAATCCGAGGAAGACACGGTGAAGACATGCTGGGCGATGCCCTCGCGGATGGGCACCGCGAAACCTCCGCAGACCACATCCCCTAACACATCGTAGATTACATAGTCAAGCTCGAGTTCCTCGTAGATATTCTGGCGTTTAAGGAGCTGGACGGCCGTGATGATGCCGCGCCCGGCGCAGCCCACCCCAGGGGAGGGGCCGCCCGCCTCAACGCAGTAGATGCCGTTATATCCCTCGAAAATCGCGTCGCGGGCGTCAACCCTGGCGTTTTCCCGCAAGAGGTCCAAGATGGTTGGAATATAGCTGCCATCCCGCAGGGTATTGGTTGAGTCGGCCTTGGGGTCGCAGCCGAACTGCATGACTTTAAAGCCCATGGTCGAGAGCGCAGCGCTGAGGTTGGAAGTTGTGGTGGATTTGCCAATGCCTCCCTTGCCATAAATGGCGATCTGTTTGATTTTTTTTGGCTTGGCCGGAAGTTTCCCATTGCCTTTGCCGTTGCTTTTAGCGGTCATAAAACACTCCTGCGTAATTATCGGAATCATAAGTAACAGCCGTCTATTTCAGAATAGGGGCTGAGACCAGAGTATGCCCCAGGGCCTACTGGGGGCACGAGGCATTAAAAGATTGGTCGGCTCACAGCGCGGCCTGCCTTAGCGGTTCTTCGACCGCGGCCTGCCTGATGGATTCTTCAGAGGCCGCTTGGCTGAAATCATCCTCGGCTAGGTCTGGCGCCGCTGGGGTCTGTAAATTATGCCAAATACGTTCGCGGAGACGCGCGTAAGCCTCAGAGGATCTGACCTTCTGGCTGGTACGGGGCCTGGGGAGTTCTATGGGGATGACTTCCTTAATTCTTCCGGGATTGGCGCTCATCACCACCACCCGGTCAGCCAGCAAAATCGCCTCGTCTATGCTGTGTGTCACGAATATAATCGTCTTATGGGTTTTCTCCCAGATCTTGGCCAGCTCATCTTGGAGCGTCTCTCTTGTCTGGGCGTCAACCGCGGCGAAAGGCTCGTCCATCAGAAGCACCTTAGGCCCATAGGCCAAGGCCCTGGCTATGGCCACCCTCTGTTTCATGCCGCCTGATAGCTCATGAGGGTAGTGGTTCTCAAAGCCGCGCAGATTCACAAGCTCAATGTAATGCGTGCATAGCTCTCGTCTTTCGGCGGCCGGGACTCCTTTGATTTCAAGCCCGAACTCGATGTTCCGTCTGACCGTTCGCCAGGGGAACAAAGCGTAGCCCTGCATGACGATACCCCGGTCCAGAGCCGGCCCGGAAATCTCCTGGCCGTCAATGAGGATAGCCCCGGCCGCGGGCCTGGCCAAGCCGGCGATCATGTCAAGGAGAGTCGATTTTCCGCACCCGCTGGGACCAACGATGGTTACGAACTCACCATCGGCCACTTCCAGGCTGAAGCTTTTGATGGCGAGAAATCGCCCTGGCTGAGAACCGTTGGAGGCCCTGACCTGATAGGACTGCTGAAGGTCCTTCAAGACAATCTTATAGCGGGGCTCAATAAAGTCCGCCTCAATAACAGTGTCCATAATGTTGACTCCAAAAACGCTTTAAATATCTAAAATATTAAAGCTATGATTATTAAACCAGCAATGTCCCGTGAAGTCCGCCAAACAATTTAAGAGCGGAAGCGGTTTCAGCGAACCGCTACAGTAATCCAGGAAGCCAGCGGCGGGTTTTCGAGGGGGGACGATCAAACGATTATTCTTAAAACCTGTAGTCCTGAGAATTGACATTGAACTCATTGGTGTATATATCTTTCGCGGCCAGGTCCACCGTCAACTCCCCATATCCCTTAAGAATATCGATCCAGATCTGCACCGAATCCTCTTTAATTATTCCATCATTAGTGTAATTCATTATAGTTATCTTCTCGACCGGAATGTCCGCTCGCTCGGCTTGTATTCTTTTAGCCTCTTCGCGGTTCTCATTGATCCATTTATCGGTTTTCGATTGGGCGGCGACAAAGCGCCTCACGGCTTCTGGATTGTCTCTGATAAAATCTTCATGGAAATACCAGGGTGTCGCTCCGCCGACCGCTTCCCAGACATCATAGTCGTCGAAAAGGACCCTTACGCCGCCGTTATTGAACACATCCAGCGGATGACCATGAAAGCCCGCGACATCTATCGACCCGTTACGGAGAGCCAATTCCTCGTTGCCGGAGGGCACAGTGACAATCTCAAAGGTGCCCTGAGGCTCCTCAATCCCGAGTTTTTTCAGAATTCCGTAAGGGATGTACTCATTGCAGCCGCCAACCGCGTTTAGCCCAATGTTCTTGTCAATGATATCTGTCGGCGTTTTGAGAGGGCCATCGCTCAAGACCACATATTCCATATGCGGAAAAGCCTCACTCGTCTCGGAGTCGGCCACCACCGCCCTGATGGGCGCCCCGGCGGCGATTCCGTTGATGGTACGGTTGACGTGCAGGGTACCCACATCGTTATCTTTCGCCACGACGGCAGCCACGTGCTGCCCCGGGCCGATAACCCCGGTGAATACAGGCTTGATACCCTCCTCCTCGTAGAAGCCTTTGGCGTCCGCTATGTACGGAGTGTAAACCCCAGTGGGCGTATACGAGTCGGGGATGCGGATTTCATAAAATTCTGGATAATTGGGCTCGTTACCTTTGGCCGCCGCCAAGGAGCTGGTTGATGGGGAGTCCGAAACCACGCTCGCCCCGTCGGAAGGTTCGCTTGAGCAGCCCGCCAGCGATACCAGGCCCGCGGCCACCAATACCGAGAAAATTGGCTGAAACAGTTTCATAATCCCTTTACCCCTTTCATGAGGCTGGAAAAGTGTAGAGAACTAATAGTTGAACCAAGGATTTAAAAGTAACATCGTGATTATAGCCAGCCAGACTGAACAAACACGGAGCCGGCGAGAGTCTTTCCTGGCCGGCCAAGGTTTTCGGACACCTTCAGGCTGACCGGACGGAGCCGGTGAGAGTTTTTCCAGGCCGGCCAAGGTTTTCGGACACCTTCAGGCTGACCGGACGGAGCCGGGAAGTGTTTTTCCCAGGCGGGTCAAGGTTATCGGATACCCCGGCCATCAATTCTCTGGCCGTTTTTCCCCTGACCATCAATCCCCTGCCCGATTATCGCCGGCGAGCGTATCCGTCTCGCCGAATCTGTATTCAGGCGAAAACTGATTAAACTCATTTGTATAAATGTCCGAGACAGCCAAATCCACCGTCAGCTCCCCATAGCCCTTGAGAATATCGATCCAGAGTTGGACGGATTGTTCCGCGATAACCCCATCATCGGCGAACTTGGTGAGAGTGACTTTCTCAAAAGGGACCTCCGTCCACTCGCTATGTATTCTTTTGGCCTCTTCGCGGTTTTCGTTTATCCATCTGCTAGCCTTGGCGTGGGCGGCCACAAACCTCCGGACCGCCTCGGGCTTCTCACGGATAAAATCTTCGTGAAAATACCAAGGTGTGGCCCCTCCCTCGTGACCCCACACGTCATAGTCATCAAAGAGGAGCCGCACGCCACCATTATTGAAAACATCCAGCGGGTGTCCATGAAAGCCCACAACGTCAACCGCTCCGCTTCTCAAGGCAGCTTCCTCGTTTCCGGGGGGTACCGTGACTATCTCAAAAGAGCCGCGCGGATCCTCAATCCCTAGTTTTTTTAAGATCCCGTAGGGGGTATACTCGTTGCAGCCCCCTACCGCATTGATGCCAACTTTTTTGCCGACCATATCAAGGGGCGTTTTCAAGGGACTCTCATCCAGCACCAGAAATTCCATATGCGGAAAATCTTCGCTTGTCTCCGAATCGGCCACCACGGCCCTGATGGGCGCCCCGGCGGCCACTCCATTGATAGTCCGGTTCACGTGGAGATATCCAACGTCGTTGTCTTTAGCCACGACCGCGGCCACGAGCTGGCCCGGGCCGATTACCCCTGTGAATACCGGCTTGATTCCCTCCGCCACATAGAAGCCTTTTTTATCGGCGATATATGGCAGGAAGAGAGTAGAAGGTGAATACATATTAGGCATTCGAACTTCGTAATACGAAGGGAAGCTCTGGCCGGAGGTTGAAGCTGAATCGGCCGAGCCGGCCTCTTCGGAGGAAGGGCCGTTTGAGCACCCAGCAATCGATAAGATAGCTACCAGAGCGGCGGCGAAGATTATGCTCTCATGTTTGTTCGCGCTTCGTTGTGCCTGACCCAAGTTTGGAAACCTCGTGACCGATTTTTCAGTCGGCCCGCTATTCTATTGCCTGGCAGAGCCATTGGCGGCCTTGACGAATCTGTAGTCCCGGGAGTTAGGGTTAAACTCGTTGGTATAAATATCCGTGGCGAGCAAATCAACCGTGAGTTCCCCATAACTCTTGAGGGTGTCAATCCAGATCTGAACGGATTTTTTAGTGATAATTCCATCATCGGTGAATTTCATGATCCCCACTTTCTCAACGGGAACGTCCGCCCATTCGCTCTGGATTTTTCTCGCTTCCTCCCGGTTTTCGTTTATCCATTTGCCCGTTTTGATATGGGCCGCCACGAACCTGCGGACCGCCTCAGGCTTTTCCTTGATAAAATCCTCGTGAAAATACCAGGGTGTCGCCCCTCCATCTTTTCCCCACACCTGATAATCGTCAAAGAAAATGCGGACGCCGCCATTATTGAAAACGCCAAGCGGGTGTCCATGAAAGCCCACGACATCAACCTCGCCGCTCCTGAGGATAACTTCCTCGTTTCCGGCGGGGATAACGATTATCTCAAAAGAATCCCTGGGGTCCTCAATTCCGCGTTTTGTCAGGATCCCGTAAGGCGTGTACTCGTTGCAGCCGCCGAGGGTTATAATTCCGACTTTTTTTCCGACCATATCAAGAGGCTCTTTCAAAGGGCTCTCATCCAAGACCAGATATTCCATGTGCGGAAAATCCTCGCTGGTCTCGGTGTCGGCCACAACAGCCTTGATGGGGGCCCCGGCGGCCACGCCATTGATGGTCCGGTTCACGTGAAGATAGCCAATGTCGCAATCTTTAGACACGACGGCGGCCACCAGCTGGCTGGCCCCGATTACCCCAGTAAAGACCGGTTTTATGCCCTCGGCTTCATAGAAGCCTTTCTTGGCGGCAATATACGGGAGGAAGACAGTATTCGGATCATATATGTCAGGTATCCGTACTTCGTAAAACTCAGGGTACTCTTCGGCGGGCGTCTCGGCGGCGGCCGGGGTCGGGGCCGGGGCCGTTTGGGCGGTCTTGGTGGCTTCGGCGCTGGGTGCCTGGGCTGAGGGGCTCTCAGAGCATCCAATGAAAAACAGAAGACCTAAAATAGTCACCGTAAGGACAACGCTTTGATATATTTTCATGTTTAGATTCCTGGCAAAGGGCTTAAAACCGCTTGCGGCTTTCCGCCTTCCAACGTTTTGTCTATTTGCTGGCGGAGGCTTGAACTCCGCCGTTAAATTTGTAATCGGGTGAGTTTTCGTTAAACTCATTTGTGTAGATTTCTGACAGGGCCAAATCCTTCGTTAGTTCGCCATAACCCTTGAGAGTGTCTATCCAGATCTGGACGGAACTATCGGTGATAATCCCATCTTCGGTGTAGCTGGTGATAGTGATTTTCTCCAAGGGAATGTCCGTCCACTCGCTCTGGATTTTTTTCGCTTCCTCGCGGTTTTCGTTTATCCATTTACTGGCCTTGGCGTGGGCGGCCACGAATCTCCTGACCGCCTCGGGCTTTTCCTGGATAAAATCGGTATGAAAATACCACGGGGTAGCCCCGCCCTCGGTTCCCCACACATCGTAGTCGTCAAAGAGGAGCCGCACGCCACCGTTATTGAAAACATCCAGCGGATGCCCATGAAAGCCGACAACGTCAACATCGCCCGTTCGCAGGGGAACTTCCTCGTTACCGGCGGGAACCGTGACGACCTCGATCGAGCCTTGGGGGTCCGAAACTCCGTGTTTTTTCAAGATCCCGTAGGGGGTATACTCGTTGCAGCCGCCCACGGCGATAATCCCGACTTTCTTTCCGACCATGTCAAGGGGTCCCTTCAAGGGGCCTTCATCCAAGACCACGTATTCCATGTGCGGATACTCCTGGCTGGTCTCCTCGTTGGCCACCACGGCCTTGATAGGCGCACCGGCGGCCACGCCATTGATGGTCCGGTTCACGTGGAGAAACCCCACGTCGTTATCTTTAGCCACGACAGCGGCCACGTGCTGGCCAGGGCCGATTACTCCCGTAAACACCGGCTTGATGCCTTCCGCCTCATAGAAGCCTTTCTTGGCGGCGATATATGGGAGGAAGACTACGGATGGGGAATATATATCTGGAATGCGGAGTTCATAAAAATCCGGGAAGTTCTGCGCCGTCGCGGCTGAAGCCGTGTCGCCAGCCGCGGGACTTTGAACATCAGGGGAGGGGCTCTCAGAACACCCAAAAAAAGATAGAATACATATAAGGGCCATGGCCAAGGTACAGTTCTGACCTATTTTCATGATTTTTACCGCTTCCTTCCTATATTTTGAGCCACTTTCAACATCCTCGCGGAGCGGTGGGTCAGTTATGGGGCCGCTCTGGGCGCCAGGCGACTGTCCGGTGCTCCAGTTTGATAAGGCCGTAGTTGATCAGGATCCCGATAATGGAAATCGTCAGGATTCCCATATACATTGTGGGAATGTCATATTTTTGCTGGGCGTAAAAAATAAGAAACCCCAGTCCCTTGTTCGCGCCGATCATCTCGGCCGCGACCAGTATGATAGTGGCCGTGCCGGCTGAAAGCCGGATCCCGGTCAAAATCTCCGGGAGGGCCGCCGGGAGTACCACCTTGCGGAACAGCCCTAAGGTAGATATGCCCATCGACCGGGCCGATTTGATAAGCAACGGGTCAATGCTCTTGACGCCGTTTATGGTGTTCAGGAGGGCCGGCCATATGGATCCCCAGAAGACTATGGCCACTTTGGACCTTTCGCCAAGGCCGAAGGCCAGGATAAACACGGGAAACATGGCCAGAACGGAAGTGTTCCGGAACAGCTGCAAGATGGGATCAAGAAATTGCTCGGTTTTCTTGAACCAGCCCATGATCACCCCTAGGACGACGCCGATGGAGACGGCCAGGATAAAACCGGTCCCCGTCCTCTTCAGGCTGACGGCGATATGGCCGAACAGCTTTCCGTTCGAGATGTTCTGCCCAAAAACATGCAGCACATCTGTAACCGTTGGCAAAATGAACCGATCGACCGCGCCGAAGCGCGAAAGGCTGTCCCATAGCAGGAAAAATAGCAAAATCACTAACGATGATCGCAGAACCGACTCAAATTTCTTCATAACGCCCCCCCCTCTGTGGGGGATACAAGCCCATTTGTAGGGCATTGAGCCCTCTATGAGGCCTATCATCGCCCCCATAAGGGCGAAACGCCCCTATGGGGGAATAGTGGCCCATTCAGTAGGGCATAATGAATTTTGTCAGGAAATCCTCCAAGAGCGAAATGCCGCCCTCATACCCAGCGTAGGTATCGTTGACAACGAGGCGTTCCAAGGCCGGAAATCCTACGCTCAGGTGGATCCTGTTGTTTTCCTGGGCATCGAAGCGCTCCTGGGAAGTGGCGAGTATCACCCGATGGTAGGTGTCATCCAGGATTTTGCGGATAAAATATGAATCCACCTCAAAGTACACTTTTGGCGTCAGTCCATCGCCCAGGTTCTCCAGGCGCGAGGTTAACTCCTCTCGGACTTCAGCGGGGGGATCGTCGTTTATGACGATCACTGTGGGCGTAAAGCCGGCCTGGTTGGCCAGAAAACGGGTTATTCCGATCGCCGTGCCAGAGTCCGAGACTACCGCGAAGGGTAGGGCCGCCGCGAACTGGGCGCAGGTGTCACCGGCGATATCTAGCTCGTAGTAAGCCTTCTTCTCCCTTCTTTCCACATACTCCCTCACCCTGGCCTTGGGAAGCTTCAGTCTGCCCGCGACTTTATGAATGAACTCCGAAGTGTCCCTGGGGCCCACGGGGAGATTGGGAAATGTCACGTACGGGATACCGTATTTTTCCTCCAGCAGCCGGGCCGGCCTCGTCCCCACCCAGGATGAGACGACTATGGTCAGCTCGGCTGAGGAAAGATTCTTTACCCCATCGAGTCCGGAAAAATCGCCTATCACTTGGTTGACTTCCAACTTAAGATCCCGGAGCGTTTTTGCCAAGACCTGGAGATTGCCGCGCCAGAACAAGTTCTGATAGGGCACGAACCCCAGGAGGTTGACCCGCCGTTTAACGGTTTCCCTCTTTTCGGTCAGCTGCTCGATTAACGCGACCAGGGCTTCCTCATAGCCGAAGTAACTGCTCCCCAAGAAACCGCTGGAATTGACATAAGCCACGGGGGTTTTCTCGCCGGCGAACTTGCGGGTGACGCTTTCGATGTCATCGCCAATCATGCCGGCGATGCAGCCGGTAGCTACCACGTAGGCGTCGCCATCGATCAGATCAATGGTCGCCCGAATCTGTTCTTCTAGCCGATCCTCACCGCCGAAGACCACCTCTTTCTCCTGCATGTTCGATGACGGGGTGTTCATGCCGTTTACGTAGCCTATGCCCTGATTTCCGCCCCCGGCCCTGAACGAGAGGAGCTGGTTCGAGCCGCAGCCGGCGCCGGCGTGAATAATGGGGATGACCCGCTCGATGTTCGTCAGCACAGCCAAGGCACCCCCTAAAGCGCAGGAATACTTGGGAGATTCTAGGCATTTGTCAGATGTTTCCAAAATCTCCGGCTGGGACTCAGCCAATTGAAGAGACATTTTTTTCACCTTCCTATTCGTTCGCGTACTTCAAGACGTCTTCCTGCTCATACCACCAATCTTTGTATGGCCTGGGCCTCTTGGCGCGGAGAGTTTTGTTGAGAGACGGATTTTTCAGGGCCCTCTGGATGACGTTTCCGTAATTCAGGATGCCGCGGAAAGAAAACTGCTGGGACTGTATCGAGAAATCGGACCTGTATGAGTGGTTGCGGACGTGGCCGCCTTCCCTCTTGTACAAGCCCATGAAGGGGCAGCCCGTATACAGGTCCGGCTTCATCTTCTCTAGCATGTGCGACTGCTCGAAGGGCTGGATGTCGGAGGCGTGGATCTCAAAATCGCCTACCTGATCGTAGACGGCCTGAAGCTCGGTGGCGATGTAAGGATCCAGCTCTAAGGTGTTGACCCCCGCTATTTTCATGCCCAGCTCAACGACGAACTTGGGTATGAAGACCGCCCTGGCTTGGCCGGCCGAGACAAATACGCTGGCGTCGACGCCCTTGAATTCTTTTTTGAACTCTTCCAGTTTGGGGAGCACGTAGGCCTCTTCCTCGGCGATCAAGCTCTCGATTTCCCGCTCCTTGCCCGTGTGCTTGGCGATCTGCCTGAACCATTCCTTGGTGTTGGTCAGGCCTAAAGGCGCGGGTTCGCGGAAATACGGGACCCCGAATTTCTCCTTCAAAGCGGCCTGCAGATACAGACCATATGAAGGGCAAGTCGGCGCGGTAACGGCGGCTTCGGATATCTCCATCAGCTCTTCGGTGGTCGCGAAGTCGGGAATGAACCTGGGCCTGAGGCCAACCTTATCGAAAAGGCGCGTGAATTCGACTCTGTCGGCCCAAGTGACCGAAAAGGGCGCTATGA
This sequence comes from Deltaproteobacteria bacterium, assembly GCA_031257955.1. GTDB lineage: Bacteria > Desulfobacterota > Desulfarculia > Adiutricales > Adiutricaceae > JAIRNQ01. The sequence goes on from JAIRNQ010000098.1 coordinate 10,882, forward strand.
TGTTGACCAGATCCTTCTGCTTCCGCTTGGGCGGCTTGACCAAATATTTGACGACGGCGTGGGCGGTAGCGTCGAAGCCGCTCTGCGAGATCTCAGATCGGAAGCCTTCGCAATGGATCGGGATTATCCTGGCCTCAATGTTGGGCTGAATTGACTCAACCACGCCTTCGATGTCGTCTCCCATGATGCCCGAGGCGCAGGAAGCGGCGATGATGATGGATTTTGGGTTATAGCGCTCAACCGCGGTCTCAATGGCCAACTTGAGCTTCTTTTCCCCGCCGAAGACGATGTCGCCCTCAGTCAGGTTGGTACTCAAGATATTGAGCTGAAACCTCGGCCGCTGGAGCTGAAGGGGAACGTTCCGGTACAGCTCCCGGTACCCGTATGACCCCTGCGAGCAACCGACGGGACCGTGGATCACCAGGACGGAATCGCGGATCGTGAGTACCCGGTTTACCACCTGGGTCAGCATGCACTGCGAGGTCTGCTCAAACTTCCGGTCCTTCCACTGGAGTTCGCGGCCGGCGTTGACGTCATCCAGGAACTGGCTGACTTTACCAGAGTAAGCCTTGATGGTATTGAGGCTGTCCTCGCGCTTGGGACTGGTGTCGTTATCCAAAATGATTTTTGGGGCTTCAAAGTTTGCCATATGAAAAACTCCTTTGAGATATTTCTAAGGTTCAAACCGGCCTCCCGCCCATCTTTCCCGAAAGCTTCGAGCGGGACGGGCGGGCGGCTCTTTCGGGCCACTCCGGCACCGCTTGGGCGACCAAGTGACCATGTTTTTTCCCCCTGGCCGAGGGGTCTTTCCCGCGGACCGCTTGGGTGACCAGGTGACAATGTTTTTCCCCCTGGCCGAGGGGTCTTTCCCGGCACCGCTTGGGTGAGCAAGTGACAATGTTTTTCCCCATGGCCGAGGGGTCTTTCCCGCCGCCGGTTTCGGGAAAATGTTATATACGGATATAAGCAAGGTTATTTACGGATATAAGCGCGGAAAATGCGTGAATCTGGCCAGGCCCGAAAAGGCCGCAATTATTCCCTTCCGGTGAGCTAGCCGCCCAACCGAAAGGAAGGTGTTTTCGATTATCGGTTTGCTTCGATAATAGTATGACTATTCGGGCGCAAAAACGTTATTCTCCCGCGGCCATCAGGCTCGCGGCAAAGATACGGTTCAATTCCAAAGAATAGAAGCCCGGCGTGATTGTCAGTGGGGACAGCGAAGACAGTCGGGACAATATGGACGGCCGCCGCGGTGCCAGCTGTTTCCAGCTCGTCCCGCTAAGCGGTGGTAAGATGTGAGATTAGAGATGAACGCGAAATTCTTTGAGTTTAACATGGTGTTAATCCTTTTCATCGCGCCAGTATTATTACCGGAGAAAGTCCTCAGGGCCATTTGGGGTCATTTCCAGACAAGCGAAACGAACGCTGGCCGCTCAGGGCCCCCCAGAAGATCCGGCCTTGTTGGGCCAGAAAAAAAGGCTGACAGCCAGAGCCATAGCTCAGGTTGCCAGCCTTCAAGAAACTTGATCAGCTTGTCTTTCCGCGGATTTCTCCGGCGGAAGCGTGTCCGTGCCTTTATTTCAGGCTTGGATTGTCTTTGTTATAACGGAATTTATTCTAAATCAGTTTAAGCCTATCTGTCAAGCTATATCTTTGCTATCGGAAGAAAAAAATATTTGAGTTTTTTGCGCTAACGTCAAAAGCCTTATACCATAATGGTTTCAAGGCCATCCATTTTTTGGTCCAAGGCGAAAAAAAGCTTCAAACCAGAGCTGCTGTCAAATAAAATCCTTAATTGTACTGGCTAAAACGATAACGTAACGAGGCCTATTGTCAAAAACCCGCTAGGATTAACGAAAAAAAATGTCAAGAACGAGGGCTATTGTCAAAATCGTATCATTTAGGATCAAAAAAAAGATTAAAAAACGATTATGGCTATTGTCAAAGCCTCATGAGTTAGTGAGTTAGTGTCAAAAAAAGAGCCAAGAACCCACTCCGTTGTCAATACTATGCTTGGGGCTGCGGCTCGCAAAATCTCAAAACGCTGGCCGCTGTCAAAACCGTTTGGGGCCACGGCCCCGCTTGGGCCATAGCAAGCCACTGCCCAAGAACCAGGTTCGTTGTCAACGCTACGCTTAGGGCCGCGGCCTCGCTTGGGCTATGGAAAGCCACGGCCCATTAACCAGGTCCGTTGTCATTACTCCGCTTGCGGGCGAAAACACTGTTTCAATTCGGCGCCGATGTCAAAGGGGCTATGGATTCAGGACTGGATGAGGATTACGGTGAAAGGCCAGGGGGATTGCCGAGGGGAGTAGCTCGATGGGCCAGTGGCCGCCGATATTCATAATATTGCCGGGGTCAAAGGCCTCTTTGAGTGTCTTGAGGTTGTAGCTGGAAGTTCCGTATTCTTGCGTGAGACAGCTGGCAAGGCGATGGCCCGGGCTGTATTGGCGGGAAATTGAGCCGACTCAGGGCAGGGTCTCCTCGGCGATGAATGTCTCGATGGTCGGGTGTATTTGGAGATCTCCCGTTCCGGGGTCATGCCGTCTGGCTGATATCCGAAGGGCAGTCGCTATAGACGTGGGAAATAGTCGCCCCTTGATGAAGGAGTTGGAGGAATTCCCTCCCAGGACCACCAGATGGGGTATCGCGGCTCGGACTCTTTTGACGACCGCCTTTTACTCTTCTCTTAAGCCTCATAAATTAGAACTGATAGAAGGGATAAAAGCCGCGGAAGCTTTAATCGCTTCCTCAACTGAAGCATAAAGGCCTTTGACGGTTTTAGCCAGCATAATATTTAGTGGCTCGTTAAAATTTTCCACGTCGCTACCATCCTGGCAGCGGACCGAATTAGGGCCTGGGCCTTGGTCCCACTCGCGAAGTTTGGTCAGGGCATCCCTTAGGTCGCTTAAATAACCGATAACCCATTTGCCCTTGGCTATGGCGTAACCGCATTCAAATACCGTCCCCGAATCGGGTTCCTGGCCATGGAAGGGATTGAGGTTGGCTATGACCCCGTCGGAGCGATCAATTTGGCGCATACAGGAATCCGCTATGGCCTGGCCGTCCGTTAAAACGCTCTCGCCGGGAAAGATGGGAACGATACCATGGGGTTTGGTCAGAGCCCTGATTGTTTCCATGGTTGTCTGATAGGTTGGAAAGAAAACGTCTGGCCCAGCGAAATAAACAAGCATGATTTGTCCTTATTTTCGATTAGAGTTGAAATAGCCCGCAGTTATTAAAATGTGTGTGCCAACAATGGTATACTGTCACCGGCGAAAAGTATACCACATAAATCGCGCTAATCGAAAATATATTTTAGTCCTTACCAACTCCGTGACCATTGTAAAGATTACTTTAATGTATAAAAGTCATTGTTTATGCTTAAAATTATTAATACAATAAATATGATTAAATTTGAACATTATAATTTATGTTATATTCAAGTATTAATTTCTTAATTCCATTAAAGCATCAATTTTATAATAATCTGAGCTTTAAGGTCTTTCAATTTTCGAGCCGAGGTGACCCGGGGTCCAAGCCCCCGTATTCTGTGGCCCGCTCTGACCCGGGTAACCCACCCAAGTCCCCTGGCTGGGGACCGCGAAAACATCTCCGGCTTTGCCCTTGGCTTGGCCGAAGCTTGGCTCACGGCCGACGCCGAGCCGCTGGCCGCGCCGACTTCTACCCCCTTCCCCAGAGGCTCATAAACGGGTCTAGAAGGCCCGCCACCGCGTTTTAAGATTTCCCGGCTAAGGAAGTAGCTGGAAACGCCAAAATCGCGCGTAAGGCGATGTGGGACCGATTACGGGCTTATATCTTTGGGCCGGCCCTGACCCGGGTAACCCACCCAAGTCCCCTGGCTGGGGACCGCAAAAACATCGCCGGCTTTACCCTTGGCCAGGCCGAAGCTTGGCTCACGGCCGACGCCGAGCCGCTGGCCGCGCCGACTTCGACCTCCTTCCCCAGAGGCCCATAAACGGGTCTAGCAGGCCCGCCACCGCGTTTTAAGATTTTCCGGGCACGATGGGGGCTGGAAAGGCCAAAATCGCGCGTAGGGCGACCTGGGACCGATTACTGCCCTATACCGAAAATGGATTGTCTGGCGCGGGGAACCGGCAAGGGGGTTGGAGAGCGTAAGAGGGTTCGCCTTCCCGTCGGAAGGCCGGCCATGTCGATTTGAAGAGGGCGTTTCGTCCATGGCCATAATGGGCGAGACTGCCGGATAGGGGGTAAAGGCTTGGAACTTCGGGTTTTGCGGTATTTTTTAGCGGTAGCCAGGGAAAATAACTTCACCAAGGCCGCCGAGCTTTTGCGGGTGACCCAACCGACGCTGTCGCGGCAAATCGGCCAGCTTGAAGAGGAGCTTGGCGTAAAGCTTTTCAAGCGTAGCAACCACGGCATTAATCTGACCGAGGAAGGTACTCTCTTGCGTAGCCGGGCGAGGGAAATAGTCGCCCTGGTCGATAAAACTCAGAACGAACTCACCGCCGGCGGGGAAAGGCTTTCTGGGGAAATAGCCATTGGAAGCGGCGAACTGCGATCCGTCGCCGGCCTATCCGATTCGCTGGCAACATTTAGGGAGAAGCACCCGGGGGTAAGGTTAGAAATATTTAGCGGCAACGCCGATGACGTCAAGGATCGCCTGGACAAGGGTTTGCTCGATTTTGGGTTGTTGCTGGAACCCGTTGACGTGGGGAAGTATGAGTATCTTAGACTACCTGGCTCTGAAATTTGGGGAGTTTTGACGCCAAAGGATTCCCTATGGGCGGAAAAGAAGGGCATTGAGCCGGAAGACCTAGTTGGGCAGCCTTTATTTTTCCCTAACCGTCCCGCCCTGGAAGGGCCCCTCGCAAACTGGTTCGGCGATATGTATGATTCGCTAAATATCGTCGCGGGTTTTAACTTAATCTATAACGTCGCTATCATGGCCCAGCGAAAAATGGGCCTAGTCGTCTGCATTAAGTTGGACGCCGTATATGAAAACCTCACATTCGTCCCCTTAAAACCTAAATTGGAAGCCGGGTCCCTTTTGGTTTGGAAGAAGAACCAAACCGGATCAAGGGCGTCGAAGGCCTTTCTTGAGCACACCAGAAATAACTTAAAAGCATTATAATCGATATGATCTAAGCATTAGACATATCTTAATCGCGGGCTTATGATAAAGGCGTTCCATTCGGAGCGCTTTTATTTTGTGGGTCACGAGGCGATAAGCCTCGGTCGGGGAGTTTTGTCCGCCCGCCTCGGAAGATAATGGCCCCGTATAGAATGACCCTCCACGGGAACCTTGGCCAACCGTGGCCAATCGTTTCCGGCTGGGGGCAAGCCAAGCGCCTTTGGGACAAACATGGGCGGCAGCCAAGCGAGAAAAACCGAGCCCTTTTGGAATGGGGCATAGAAAAACCAAGCCCTTTTACGTTGGTGCTTAATGTGAAGAGACTTATTGGGGATGGAGACCAAAAATGAGGTTATTATGTAGGCTTGGAAGGCTATTATTAATGTCGTTATGGCTATCGGCGGCGACAGTGGCCCACGGCCAGTGGGTCTCGCCGACACCCAACGATTCCGGTAACCAGGGAGAGGGAACGAACGAAACGGAGGCGGACATGGCGACGATTCAGAATCATTTTGTATTAATCAAAGGAGGTTCTTTTCAAATGGGTAGTCCGAAAAATGAAGCCTGGCGGGGTGAAGACGAAAATAGTCACGAAGTTGCCGTTAGCGATTTCTATCTCAGCCGGTATGAAGTGACGCGGAAAGAATACCGGGAGATCATGGGCGCCGATCCATCGATATTTCCGGGCGACGATTCGCCGGCCGAGAACATAACCTGGTTTCAGGCGGTAGCGTTTTGCAACGCCATCAGCGCCAAAGAAGGGTTGGCGCCGGCTTATGTCATTGACGGCGATATGGTTACTTGGAACCGAGCCGCCAACGGTTATCGTTTGCCCACCGAAGCCGAGTGGGAGTACGCCTGTCGGGCCGGGACCACGACCCCGTTTAACACGGGCAATTCCATTGGACCCGAAGAGGCAAACTATTATGGCCATTACCCATACGGCATCGAGGAAAACTATTTTTCGCAAGAGAACCTCGATACCAAGCCTGGACAATATCGACAAAAGACTGTTAGGGTGGGCAGTTTTCCCGCAAACAAACTTAACCTTCACGATACCCATGGAAACGTGGGTGAGTGGGTTTGGGACTACTACGGCGATTATGGCACCGTACCAGAGACCGACCCCGTTGGTCCTAGCGAGGGAGCTTTTCGGGTTTATCGCGGGGGAGGTTGGAACGACTTTGCCAAAAATCTTCGTTGCGCTTATAGGGCGACTATGCCTCCCGACAAAGCCGCGAACAATATAGGCCTGCGGTTGGCCAGAAACGCCGTGCCCGGGGCGGGTTTGGTGCCTGGCTTGGTGGTACCGGCAACGGCTACGGTGGGCGCGGCGACAGCTGGTTCGGCGAGAGATGGCTCGGGGAGCGATGACTCGGCCGGACAAAACGAAGGCGGAAAGCCAGGGGGAAAAATTTTGATCGCCTATTTTTCTTGGGGCGGCAATACCAGGGGAATCGCCGAGGCTATCCACAAAAATCTTCCAGGCGCGGATTTGTTCGAGTTAACCCCAATACTGTTCGGTTAATGTAGATTTTTTTTATTTTTGTGGTATAATCCAAAGCAAAGAGTTTTTAACTCCAGTGTACCTGCTTTGGAGAACCAAATGGCCAGAAATAGAAAAACCC
>JAIRNQ010000104.1 GCA_031257955.1 Deltaproteobacteria bacterium
CAGGCTCCGGTTGGTCCGGCCCACCAGCACGCCCTTGGCGGCCATGGCCCCGGCGAATTTGATGACCGTCCCTTCGGGGAGCGGGGCCTTGGTTTTTTTGTCGGCCACGAACTCGACCCCGGCCAGAAGGCCTTTGCCCCTGACGTCGCCGATATTGGGATGATCCAGCGAGCGCCTGAGGCCCGAGAGCAACGATTCGCCTTTCTGGCGAACGTTTTCCAACAGGTTCTCCCGCTCGATTATGGCCAAGTTCTCCAAGGCGGCGGCCGCTGCCGCCGCCGAGCCCCCGAAGGTACTGATGTCCCTGAAGTAGCCCAGCCTTTCGTCGCCGGCCTGGAGCCTTTGGAAGACGCTTTCGGTGGTGGCCGTAACCGATATGGGCATATAGGCGCTGGCCAAGCCCTTGGCCATGGTGACTATGTCCGGGGCCAGCGAGTAGCCTTCATAAGCGAACATGTCGCCGGTGCGGCCCAGCCCGCTTACCACCTCGTCCAAAATCAGTATCAGGCCGCGCCTTTTAAAGATTTCCGACAAAACCTCGTAGTATTCCGGGACCGGGACGATGACGCCGCCCCCGGCGGTCACGGTCTCGAAGACCCCCCCGGCCACTTTGCCCTCCCCGCGTTCCAGGATCGTCCCCTCCACGGCCCGGGCGCACTCCAGATCGCAGCCGGGGTAAGAGAGGCCGAAATGGCAACGGTAGCAGAGGGTATGCGGCACCTTGAGAAAGCCCTCGGGAAAGGGACCAAAACCCGCCCTTCTCTCTTCCTGGCCGGCGGAGGCCAAAGCACCTATGGTGGTTCCGTGATAGTCTCGGTCCCTGAAGAGGATGGTCTTCCTTTCGGGCGCCCCGGCGGCCTCGGAGATCAACCGCACCATCTTGTAGGCCTTTTCGTTGGCCTCGGAGCCGCTGTTGGAAAGGTAGGCCCGGCTTAGGCCCGGGGCCTTTTCCAAAAGCTTTCGCGAAAAATCTATGGTCGGGAGGTTTCCCGCCGAAGCCACGTAGAAAGGCAAAGCCAAAAGCTGCTCGTAGACGGCCCTGGCCAAATCCTCCCGTCCGTAGCCGACGTTTACGCACCAGACCCCGCCGCTGGTGGCGTCGAGATATTCCTTCCCGTCGATGTCCCAGAGCTTAAGCCCATCGCCCCGGACCATTATGGTCGGGGCCTGGCCGCCGTGGCGGCTCAGGTGGTGCCAAACGTTTTTGGCGTCCTCCCGCTTGTACCGTTCCGGATCCGGCCTCTCCGAGGCCGGCCCACCGGCCAAGGCCGAAGAACCGACGACCGCTTCGGACGTTTCCCAGGCGTTCACTTTCACTTTTCAAACTCCGCGGTTTTATGGGCCAAGCCGTCCCCGGCCGCCGCGTCCGGGTACCTGGCCCGCTCCACGGCCAGCTTAAACCTGGCCAGTTCGCCCTCGGCCAAGCCGGCCTCCCCCATGGGGTAGCTCCGGCCCAGATAGCCGTATTTTTGGCCGCCCAGGGCGTGGTAAGGGAGGGACTCGTGGGAGACCCTCGGAATCCGTCTCAAGAACCGGCCGATGGCCATGGCCGAACCGAGATCGTCGTTAAAGCCCGGGACGACCGGGGTCCGGACGACGATGGGTAGCCCCGGATGATCCCGGCACACCGCCTCCAGGTTTTCCAATATCCGGCTGGGCCCGGTCCCGGTGAAGTCCCGGTGCTTTTCCGGATCCAGGGACTTTAGATCGTAGAATAGAAGATCCAGCCGTCCGGCGGCTTGGCTCAAAACTTCGTAAGGTCCATGGCCGGAGGTCTCCATGGCCGCGCTGACCCTGGCCCGTTTGGCCGCGGACAAAAGATCGATTAAAAAATCCCCCTGGGAGAGGGGCTCGCCCCCGGTGACCGTGAGGCCGCCCCCGGAACGGTTTTGAAAGACGGCGTCTTTACCCACGGCGGCCAGGACCTCCGCGGCCCCCATGGGCCGACCGTAAAGGATCAGGGCCCCGCTGGGACAAGCCTTGGCGCAAGGCGGGAGACCAAAAACCCCACCCCCTTCCGGGCCGGTCCCGGCCAGCGTCGTTCCGCTAAAGCCAGCCGCGTTTAAATCGGGCCCCAAAAGGGCCGGACATTTTTCGCACTCGGCCCTTACGAGTACCGGAAAGCCCCCGGTCCCGGCCCGAAGTCCCCGGCAGAGGCCCAAGCAGAGCCGACACTTGTCCAGACCCAGACAGCGCCCGACGTTTAGGGCCGGCTCGGGCCGGGGCGACTGGGACTCGGGGTTGGAACACCAGCGGCACTTAAGGGGACAGCCCTTCAGGAAGACCATGGTCCTGATGCCCGGCCCGTCGTGGACCGAGAAGGGCTGGACGTTAAAGACCAGCCCTTTAACCCCCCCGGCCTTGGCCTCCCCGGCCCGGGAGTTCCCGGCCTGGGCCTGCCAAGTCTGGGTCGGCCTGGCCCGACCCTTTTCGGGTTCCGTCATGCCTAAACGCTGTCGTGGTTGGATCTGGCGATTAGATCGTTTTGCAAATCCCGGCTAAGGTCGGTGAAATAGGCGCTGTACCCGGCGATTCGGACGATTAGGTCCCGGTAGGAATCGGGATCCTCCTGGGCCTTGATTAGGGTCTCTTGGTTTATGACGTTAAACTGGACGTGCCAGAGCTTAAGATCGACAAAGGCCCTGATAAAGGACACCAGCCTTTCGGTTCCCCCGTCGCCGGCCAGACAGGCCGGGGTAAACTTGACGTTTAGCATCCTGGCCGCCCGGGCCGAGAGATCGACGTTTTTGCTGTTGAAGTTACTCAGGAGAATGGCCGTGGGGCTTCCCACGTCCGCCCCCTGGGAGGGCGAGGTTCCGTCGGATAGGGGAAAATAGGCCACCCGTCCGTTGGGCGTGGCCGAAACGGATTTGCCGAAGGGCACGTGGGAGGTAAAGGGCACGTAGCGGATGTCGTTATTGATGCCCAGATCCTTGGAGCGCTCCTGGCAGAACTCGACGCTGACCCTATCGAGGGCCTTGCCGATTCCGTCGGCGTAGGGGTCGTCGTTGCCGTAGGTCGGGGCCGACTTGAGGAGGGCCCGGACGCTCTCCCGGCCCTCAAAGTTACGGTCCAAGGCCTCGAGGACTTCGTCCATGCTCAGACGCCTATCCTCAAAAACTATTTTCTTCAAGGCGGCCAGGGAGTCGATGACGGTGGCAAAGCCGATGAACTCCACGTAACCAAAGTCAATCCCGCCCGGCACGCGTTCCTGGTGGAGGTCCACCCCGCTGGCCAAACACAGATCGTGCATGGCCGAGCCCATGGGCTGGGCGAAATGGCGGGCCCGAAGTTTATTGACGTGGTACTGCTGGACGAAAGCCGCCCGCAGCAGGTGGAGATGCTGGACCAAATAGGCCTCCCAGAGATCGTCGTAGCTTTTAAACTCCCTGGGATCGGGCGTCTCCGGGCCCAGTTGGACACCCGGGTACTTAAGCGTCCGGCCGCGCCTTAGGGCCATCTCCAAAGCGGCGGCAAAATTGACGTAAGCCCCGCCGGAGGTGTAGGTGTCCCGATTGGGAAGCCTGGCTTCGGTGCAGCCGCTGACGGCGTAATCTAAGGCCTCGGAGAACTCGGCGCCTTTTTTTACGTACAGCGGGACCACTTCCTCGTCGTTTATGAGTTTGGGAAAGCCGGATCCGTCCTTGATGGTCTCGGCCACGTCCCAAAGGAAAGACCGGGGCGAACGGGCGTGGACCCGGGCCGCCAGATCCGGGTAATGGAGCGGGAACTCCCGCTTGGAACGCAGAAACAGGTGGCTCAGTTCGTTGGTGGCGTCGCTCCCGTCCGGCTTTTGGCCCCCGATGGTCACCGCCTCCCAGTGGGCGTAGCCCTCGTTAAAGGCCCCGCCGGCCGGGGAGATGTACAGATCCACGAACTCGTAGAGCCCGACCCACATACACTCCAGAAGTTCCAAGGCCCCCTCGGGATCGATCTTGCCCTCGGCCAAGTCCTTCTCGTAAAAGGGATAGAGATATTGGTCCATGCGGCCGTTGGAGATGATGGTTCCGGTCTTTTGCTCCAAACGCGAGAAGAGCTGGGTGAACCACTGGGACTGCAAGGCTTCGTGAAAGTTTGTGGCCCCCTCCCAGGGTACCCGCCGGGCCATCGCGGCCAGCTTAACCAGTTCCTCCCGGCGAAGGGGATCCGTCTCGGTTTTGGCCCTCTCTTCGGCCAAATCGGCGTGCCGGCCGGCCCAATGGGCGATGGCTTGGCAGACGATCCGAACGGCCTCGTAAAATGGCCTCTTTTCGGTCTGATCCAGGACCCCGTAATGATCGAGGGCGGCCAGCTTCCGCCCGGCCTCCCCATAAATGGCCTTAAAGCCGCGCCGCAAAACCTTCCCGTAGTCGTGCACCCACTGGATGGACGAGCGAAAGGAGGAGGTTTCGTTGACGATAAACCGGGAGACCAGCCCAGAACCGTCGTCATAAGTGAGCTTGTGGACGTCCGGCGGCAGGGCCAAATTCAAAGCCTCGTGATAGGTCCGGCCTTTCCAATAGGGGGCGATTTCCTCGATGACCAGCTTGGCGTCGGCGCCGCTTATGTCGGCCGGGGATCCGGCCCGGCCCGGGAGCGAGCCCACGGCCAGATCCAAAAAATCCCCGTCCAGCTCCGGGTAAAGTATCCCGTACCTGCCGGGCTTTCCGACCCGGCCCAACAACAGTTGGTGGTCGGAGACGTAGACGGTGACGTTTTCGGCGATATGCCTTAAAGCCTTGGCCCAACGCAAAACCAAGGGCTCGCCCTCGGTCCGCTCCATGGATCGGGTAAAGTACAGCGCCCTTTCCACGTCTATGATTGGTTTTTTGCCCTTGCTTTGGGCGATCAAGGCCGAGGCCCTCCGGTGCCGCTCATAGAACGGGTCCGGCAGCCCCTGACCCAAAATCCCCAAGCGCTCCTCCTGGGGAGACAAAATTCCCAGATTATTCATTTCCATTACCTCCAAGGTAACGTCTTATGACCAACGGTTAAAAAAGCCTGACCCGACTTGGCCCCCGGCCGTCCCTCGGGCCGCCCCTTGGCCGTCCCTTCTGGCCGCCCTCCGGCATCCCCTCGGGCCGCTTCCAAGCGGGCCGATTAGGCCCGGGTCCAAAAAAAAGGCCGAGGGCGCAAAAATGGCGTCCCCGGCCTTCGCGTATCCGATCGGCCGTTATTTCAATCCACGGACTTACCGCCCGGGAAATAGGCGATTTGGTGTCGCGGGCGATGGCCTTGGCGGCGAATCAACCCTAAATTGGTCCCATATCGTAATCAAAGATATCGCCCGAGCCAACGATTGTCAACGCGTATTACGCGTCCCAATGTCAAAAGGCCCAGCCGCCCGGTCGGGCCGGCTGGGCCCCCGGTCGCTCGGGTAAGCCCGCCCTAAATGAAAACCGCCCCGAAATAGGTAACCGTTCCGGGACCGGCGTTGTATTTGAGGCTGGAGAGCTTGGCCAACTGGGAGACGTCCACCCCGCAAGCCTCCAGCGAGGTCACGGCCAAATCGGGGTGCCGGCAGGGTTCCCCGTCCAGAAGGCCGCAGCGCTCGCAAACCTTGCAGGGCCCGGCCCCCAGGACCACCGATTCGGAAAAACCGGCCGGCCTTTTTTCGACTATCCGTTGGCAGACGGCCGCGAAAGACAGGCCCCCTTTGGTCATGCCCACGAAATCGTAGGCGTTTTTAAGCCTCGCCACGTGGTTAAAGACCATGGCCCTGGTCCTTTTCTTGAGCCCGTCAATCAAATCCCCTATTTCGCCGGCCTTGGGCGGGCAGCGCCAATTACGGTCATAGTTGCCGCACCTGTTGGCTTCGCAAAGCGCCCTAAACTCCGGCCTAAAAATTATGTCGGCCACGTCAATTACGGCCATACCGTCGGCCCCACACTCGGCCGCCACGGCCATCAGTTCGGCCTCGTCGGAACCGGCCGCGCCGGCCGTCTGGCCCTCACTCGCCTCCACCATAAACTCCCACCGTCATTCCTCTCGATATTGTTTTCTCAATCGCGCGGCCGTAGACCGCCGCCCACGGCGCCTTCGCCGCTTCCCGGGCCAGAACCCGGGCTGACCCGGGGCCTGGTCCGGGGACCGGGACTCGCCCGTCCGTCCTTTACAAATCGACCTCCTTACTCGGTTGCCCTCGTAAGGTCATGAAAACCGCCTTGCCCTTGGCCAGGCTAAACAGGCCCATGGTCGGTCCGCCCTCCGGATAGATGTCTTTCAAATGGGGCATGGCCGCTAGGGCCGCCTGAAAGAGCTCGGGCCTGGGATCGAAGACCGCCTCGCCGGAAAGACGCACCCAATCGCTGTCGGGCCCGCCTGTGGCGACAATCTCCACCTTCGGGTTGGCCACGAGCTGCTTATAAACGTTTTTGTGCGTGCCCATGCCAAACCAAATCTTGCCCCCATGCTCCATGATGAAGCCCATGGGCCTGACCCTAGGCGCCGACCCCTCGACGGTGGCCATATAAAAGGGCCGATGGGCCGACAAAAATTCAAACACTTCTTTGCTCATAAACACCTCACCTTTGGGGGCTTGTCCTTATCGCCGCGGACTCTTTTCCAAAGGGTCGCGGCCAAGCCGCTGTAATGCAAAGCTTTACATTACAGCGGAATTGTTGAAAAACCAATGATATGCTTGTCGCCAAGGGGCAAAAACGCAAAGGCATGGGTTGGAGCGAAGCAGGTTCGATAAACCTGGCCACAGTCACGCGCGCCAGAGTGAACGGCGAGATCGGTGATTGGACCCAAAAACGCCTTAGAATTTATAGACCCGTTCCAGCGCTGGTTCTGGCGGCTTAACCCCATCCAATTGCACGGGTGGCGATATTTAAGGCGGCGAAACCTGTTTTCGTTAATGTTACGGAAGCTGCCCAACCCGCTTCCGCTTAACCTTAACATAACCAACTAGACGACGGGTGAGACGATCTACCCGTCGTCTTTTCATACTTAATGTTATTGCATGTCTAATGGTATTACTGTAAAATATTGAAAGGTTTTGTACGGAATAATTGATAAATACTAGCTTTTTCCTTGAGCCTATATAAATCATAACGTTTTGACTTATACCGTTTCCTCATTAAACATAAACGAGAGGATGAGCCTGTCAGTAACTGTCATGACACATTTGATATGACTTGGTCAGGGCTCTATATGAGAGAGTTTGGCAAAAAATTGATAAAATATATACCATTAACGACACTAATTAAAACGTTTTTGCGAATTTAGTTGTTTTTCCTGATCTATCATACCTCAGAGGTGAAATTTGTATACAAAAAAACAGTTAGAATTTTTAACGAGTCAAGCCCATTGGATTTGGTGGAAAACAGTGGAGGAGGCCATGAAATATCCAGATATGCTTATCGCGCAAATAATGGATATTGGTCTCACGAAAGATGTTGGCGAGCTTGAATCTTTATTTAGTAAACAAGAACTGTCTAAAATTATAAAAGAGTCTGAAATTGGTCAATTTAAACCAGAATCTTGGTCATTTTGGCATCACAGGCTTAACTTGATTAGACCTACCGACCCGGTTCCGCCTATGCCTCTTAGACCTTGTGGCAAGGATGAATTCATACCATACGAGTTCAATGAACAGTGGAAGTTTTAAATTGATTATTAAAGACTAATTCTTTCATTTTGACACATTACCATTAACGTCAAAAAAACTTTGGCCATATTTAAAGCCAGCGGCGGATTTGGGCTATGTTTTATATGGAGGCACTGCGATAACGCTTAGATTGGGACATCGTATGTCTGTTGATTTTGATTTTTTCTCTTCGTCTCCACAAGATAAAGATCAATTATTATTAAAGTTGACTTTTTTGAAGGATGCTGAAATTTTTCAAAATAAAACTGATTCATTAGGCTATAAAGTATTTTTCAATAATATTTCTATTAGCTTATCTTTTTTTAATAATTTATCTATGGGTAGAGTTGGCATACCTACTTTTTCTCCTGATGGTATTGTAAATATGGCTTCTTTAGAAGATTTACTGGCCTTTAAAATTAAAGTCATTCAACAAAGAATTCTGGTCAAAGATTACCAGGACGTTGCTGCGTTATGTCGAGCTGGGTATAGTCTATTAGATGGTTTAGCTGCTACTAAGACCTTATTTCCAGATTGTTCTCCAATTCTTTGCGCAAAATCATTAACGTTTTTTAAAGGGGGCGATTTATACGAATTAAGCGATTCAGATAAAATAATATTGGTTAAATACGTAAATGAGCTCGATTTTAAAAATTTACCTATAGTTAAACTACTTTCAAAAGACTTGACGACCAAAGGCCCAAGTCTGTAGCAAAGCCCAAAATGTATTTTTTCGCCAAAACCATAGAATCCTGAATTCTCTGCTTGTTTTGATACTACGTAGTTTTGAAACCTTAACCGATCGGTAAAAACCTCTAAATTCGCTTGAGCGCTGAAATTTTCACTTTTAATTCCGCATTGTTATTGAACCGCTCTATCCAAAAAGGTGGGTTTTTACGCCTTGATCAACCTTTTATAAATCTACCGAGGCTACGTTAACGCGTAAACTCGGGCTAGACAACGATGGATTACTGGAAGTTCTTGCGCGTTGGATTGGGCATAAGTAAAAACAGTGCCGCGCATAGCCAACGTTCGCTTTCGATTATGGCCTTGTAGGTACAGGCCATGGGCTGGTCAGTGGACTAAAATCCCTCAACGAAAACAGGCCAACGCGCCCGAAAATGGCCTGATTTGCGCAACCCGTCGCCAACTGGAAATACCGTCCCCGGCCAGGGAACGCAGTTTAGGTGAAACGCTTCGATTCGATTTTACCTTAAGAGTCCTATAAAATCAAATTGGATCAATGAAAAGTATTCAAGATAAAAGCTTTAAAAATTTACAACTTCAAAGCAATTTATTGTATTAAATAGCTTAAAATTACTTTAACAGAGTAAAAATTGTAAATTAAATAATTTTATTCTTTTAGCAATATCTTTATAATATAAACAGCGCTTAAATAAACCCTCTTATTAGTCTTAAACACCTATAATTATGCCATTAATTTGAGCATAGGCAATAAAGAGACCTAAAAACAACCATTTTAACATCTTTCCGTTAATATTTATTACTTGTACATAGTCTATACGATTTAGCCAGTAATTGGTCTCCAATGGTGACTATAAACTGGCTCATATTGTTCAGGGCGGCCCTTCTTGTCAGCCGGGCGCCAGCCGCAAGGCGGGCCCGGCAATCGCCGAAGGGTTCTGGAGAAAACCGGCAGTAAGTGCCCAGGTTACTTGGTCTCGTCCAGGCCGACCTCCAGGAGGCCCAGGTTCTCGTTCCCGAGAATGTCCACGACTTTGATGGCTATTTCCTTGCCGTTTGGGGGTACATCATAGTCATGGTAGACGCTTTTAATTTCCAGGGAACGGTTTTTGTTGGTTCTGAATGTTTGCCAAAGGTTATTAAAGATAACCTTGCCGCTAACTTTGCCGCTACCATTGCCTTCCTGAGCGCCTGCCGAAGGTTCATTTACGGCAAGGCATTCCCGTTCACCCCCAAAGTCAAAGTCAACGGCCCAGTAATCTACCCAATCGGTCCATTTATTGGTGAGCGTTTCATGGCTAACGCGGCCGCTTTTGTCTTTGGAAACTTTAACGACTTGCCCCTGATGCGTAACTACCTGGCTGGCACCTTTTTTAAGGCTAGCTTCCAGGCCATCAAGGTTTTCTTGGGCACCAATGATAGAGTAATTGGTAAGCTCGACCGCTACTTTGTTACCCCTGAAGTGCGTCTTAACGTCGATATGGGCCAGATCGCCAAAATGGAGCTGGCCGACCCCAGCCGCTCCCGGGTATAATAACTCCAAAGGTATGTATTTTGGGTATAATTCCAAGCCCCGGGATTTAGCCTCGTCCAAAATGGCGGGAAACAGGCCCTTATCGAACTCAAAGGCCAGGAGGACTACCCGGTTGAAGCCCGATTTGGTGGCCGCGGAGATGACTCCCTCGAGATAGGGCTTGGTAACCGGATGACCCCCAGGGGTGACGACTATCAGGCGACCGACATCTTTGGCCGAGGAGGTGGGCAAACCTTTGGCCCTGGCGGCTTCGTAGGCCTTAAGGACGGACTCGGCAAAGGCGGTAGCCTCACCCGTCCCATAGCCAGCCTCATGGCCCGCCGCCTGACCAGCCTTATGGACCGCCTCATGGCCCGCCGCCTGGCCAGCCTTATGGACCGCCTCGGATCCCGCCTCATGGCCAGCCGCCTGGGGTTCCAGTTGGCCCAAGCTTTCGAGCGCCCCCGGTTCTGGACCCAGGGTGGCGCGGCGTTGGCCTTCGTGGTGGCCAAGCTCGAGAACTTCGAAGGCTCGGTAGGAATCATTAGCCTTTTTGAGTTCCCTCTGGACGGACAGGAGTCGTTTCTTGGTGGTATGTATGGCCAATTGTCCCATATCGGCGACTATCCATTTTCGTCCCAATTTCTCGGCCACGGCCGCGGTCGTGCCCGAGCCGCAGAAAAAATCGGCGACCAAGTCGTTGGGGTTTGAAGACGTTTCGATTATTCGCCTCAGCAGGCCTTCGGGTTTTTGGGTATCGTACCCAAGGGCTTCCGATTCTTGTTCCAACCATTTAACGTCCTGATCGATGCAACCATTGGTATTATATAAGACACCATTAGTGTTTGGTTGATACGCCCAAATATCTTGATACAATACCCCATCGGTAAGATATTGTTTATACATTGGCTGGCCGCCACTTTTTTTGGGGATATAAAGTAAATCGGCTTCCAAGGCTTTATCAAGAATAGTTTGCGTTGTCAGTTTTTTGGCGTCAATATTGAGTTTATTAATGACCGTTGAGGGAATGGCCCAATGGCGTCCTACCGAAGTGGGGTTGAAACCATGCCAAGGCTGTCCGCTATGGCCGTTTCTTATGCCGGCACCAGTAAGGTAATTTGGTTGATATATACCATTTTTATCCTGGTATTTAAACCGTGCCTTAATATATTTTGATGATAAAGGTGTTCTTAAGGGATGAAATTGATAGTCGGCGCTCTTTGAGTAAAAGAATATTACGTCATGAATCGGGCCATATTGTCCGCTTAACTTATTGTGTGAGTTGCTTCTTCTCCAGACGATCTCGCTGCGGTAATTGGAAGGCCCAAAAATCTCGTCAAGTAAAATTTTGATATAATGCGATATGTTTGTTCCAATATGAACATATATGCTACCGTCATTAGCTAACAAATCATGCATCAATAGTAATCGTTCATACATCATACTGATAAACGAATCGGCGCCTTTCCCCCAAGAGTCCCTGTAGGCGACTTTTTCAAGTCTTTCGGGTTTCTTGTTTAAAGTTCCTTCCCCTATGCCAATGCCAAGGGAATAATCGGCGCCAAGATCGAACGGGGGATCGATATAAATGAGTTTAAGGCCCCCTTGAGTTTCTATTTCCTCACTTATGGGGCCATTTTTAAGGGAAGACAAGATAAGTTTGTTGTCGCCACGGATCAGCTTGTCGCGCCAGCCATCCGTCGGCCGGTGGCTTTCGTCGGCCCTAAAGTTGGCCAAGGTGGGCCAGTCGGGCTTTTCCTCCCTGGCCCTATCGACCCTCTCCACGGTCAAAAAAGGGCGCGCCGGGCCGGGACCGGTGGCGGCTTTCCCGTTCCAGACCAGTTCGACTTCCCGTTTGTCCCCAAAGAGAAGAAATCGGTACTTATCCGGCAGAGTCTTACCTTCGGCCAGGCAGCGGTGTATTTCTTGTATTTCCGAGGACGTTAATTTAGGCATAAGAAGACCGACACTATACGTAAAGCCAAAACGCGGAACCTTAAAGCCCTCCCGGCTCTTTGGTATAACCGGGCCCCCCGGACCGTAGGAACGCCGGTCCGGGTGGCTTCGGACCTGGGAGCTCTGGAACCGTGGAAGCTTCGGACCGTGGCCAAGTTAAGTCTCTCAGATTCAAGCCGGCTACTTGGCGCCCCTTAGGCCGATATCCGTGACTCCCATGGTTTCGTTTCCAAGAATGTCCACGACTTTGACGGCTATTTTCTTTCCTCCTGGGCTCTGGCCGTAATCATGGTAGGCGCTTTTAAGCGACAAAGACCGATTTTGCTTGGTCCTAAAGGTCTGCCAAAGGTTATCGAAGATAAAACGGCCCGACGGGTTAGCCCCTAACCCCCCAGTAAACGGGTCGGTTGTCGCGGCGGCCTCCAGTTCGCTCCCATAGTCAAAATCGACGGCCCAGTAGTCTATCCAGTCGGTCCATTTTTTGGTGAGCGTCTCATGACTAAGACGGCCGTTTTTGTCTTTGGTAACCTTAATTATCTGCCCTTGATGTACCGTAACCTTACCGGATCCACATTTAAGGGAGACTTCAAGACTATCAAGGCTACCTTGCGAGAAATAGATTGAATAATCGGTTAACTCCACCGCGACTTTATTACCCTGAAATAGGGGCTTAAAGGCGATATGGGCTAAGTCATGGAAGGCGACTTGGCCGTTTTCCACGGCCCGTTTGTCGAATACCTCGGCCGGTATGTATTTTGGGGAAAAGTCCAGGCCTTGGGCTTTGGCCTCTTCCAGAAGGACCGGAAACAAGCCCGTTTCGAATTCAAACCCCAGCACGTCCACCCCGGTAACGTTCAGCTTGCTGGCCTCCGAGATGACTTGGTCCACAAACGGGCGGGTCACGGGAAGGGCAACCGGGCCCAGGGCTACCATCCTGTTTCCTTTCTTGCCATGGAAAACGCCCAGCCCCTCGACCTTCTCGGCTTTATAGGCCCCGAGGATTAACCGGGCGAAGGCCTTTTCCTTGGCCTCCCGATCCCTTCGGCCGTCGTCGCCGCCGGATTGCGGCCCGGCGACAAAATGTTGGCGCTCGTAATGGCCAAGGTTAAGCACTTCAAAGGGTCGGTATGGTTTGTTCGCTTTTTTTTGTTCCCTTTGTACGCCAAGAAGTCTTTTTCTGGTGGTATGAATGGCAAATTTACCTATGTCAGCCGCGATCCATTTTCGGCCCAACTTTGCGGCCACGGCCGGGGTCGTGCCCGAGCCACAAAAAAAGTCGGCCACGATGTCGCCTTCGTTGGAAGAGGCTTTGATAACCCGTTCCAGGAGCGCTTCCGGCTTTTGCGTGGGGTAGTCGACCCGTTCGTTTGACATGATATTGATATAGTCCAATACAAACCAATCTTTAGGTTTTACGCCTTTCTTAGAATCCAAATAATCGACCCTACAAAGGTCAGGATTGGAATCTAACCACTTAATGTCAATGTCTGTATGATTTTGGATGGGGCTTCCATTAATGTTTCGACCATGCAGCCTAAATTTTCTACCGTCTTTATCCGTATATTTATATTTGCTTATGGTTTTATCTGTTAATTCATCAGTGATAGCTTCCCAATTAAAGATATTACGTTTCGACTTGGAATAAAAATAGATATTATCGTGTCGTCTTAAGTAACGATCGCCGGAGACGGCCATACCGCGATAACACCAAACAATTTCGTTCTTAAAACAAGAGGTTCCAAAAATTTCATTTAATATGCTGTGAATATTATTACTCATTCGAAAGTCACAGTGAACATAGATACTGCCGTTATTAGCCAATAAACCATGCATTAAGATCAAACGTTCATAAATCATGGCCAAATAAGAATCAGTTCCCTTACCCCATGAGTCCCTATAAGCTATTTCTTCCAGAACGCTCCGATTTTTCGTAAAAGTTTCTTCGCCGATGTCAATGTCCATGGAAAAATCGGCCCCGACGTCAAAGGGCGGGTCTATGTAAATTAACTTAACCCCACCCGCCCTTTCGATTTCTCCGCGCAGGGGCCCGCTTTTGAGAGATGAGAGTATCAGTTTGTTGTCGCCCCAGATAAGCTTGTCGCTCCAGCCATCCCCTCCCCCTTCGGCTTTTCCCTTACCCGGGCCAAGCGGGACGGACGCCCCAGTCTCGCCTCTCTCGGTCCCGCTTCTCTCGGTCCCGCCTTGCCCCGTCGCGTCTTCACTATGGCTCGATCCGCCACGACCCTCTTCCCTGGGCCCGTTGACCCGCTCGACCGTTTGGAAGGGCAGGGCCACGTCGCAAACTTCGTTTGACTTCCCGTTCCAAACCAGCTCCACTTCCCGCTTGTCGGCGAAGAGAACGAATCTATACTTGTCCGGCAGGGGTTTATCCTCGGCCAGATAGCGATTAATCTCCAAAATTTCTCGCGGCGTTAAACGGGGCATATAGTTCGGGGCGGGCCAAGCCAGGGGCCGGGCAAATGGATGGCCCAAAGTCGGCTTGGGCAAACCGGCCTGGCTGGCCGGGTTACTTGGTGCCTTCCAGGCTAATGTCTATGACTCTCATGGTATCGTTGCCAAGTATGTCTACGACTTTGACGGCAATTTTTTTCCTTCCGGAGCTTATGTCGTACCCATGGTAGACGCTTTTAAGTTCCAAGGTTCGGTCTTTTTTGGTTCTGAAGGTCTGCCATTCGTTTTCAAAAATAAAATCGCCGGTCCACTTTTCCGAAATCTGGCCCGTTAAGGGATCTTTGGCCGCGACGATTTCGCGTTCGCTTTCAAAATCAAAGTCAACGGCCCAGTAGTCAATCCAATCGCTCCATTTTTTCGTAAGCGTTTGCCGACTCACAAGGCCGTTTGCGTCTTTGGAAACTTTAATTACCTGACCTTGATGGGCCATGACCTTACTTGAGCCATTTTTAAGGGACGCTTCAGCTTGATCCAAGTTCCCTTGGGAAAAAAAGATTGAATAATCGGTAAGCTCCACGGCGACATTATTGCCCTGAAAGTGGGGTTTGACGGCGATATAGGCCACGTCGTGGAAAGAAACTTGATCGCTAAGGACGGCGCGCTTATCGAAAACTTCGGACGGTATGTATTTTGGGTATATTTCCAGCCCTTTGGCTTTGGCCTCTTCCAGTACATTGGGAAACAAACCCATTTCAAACTCAAAGCCGAGCACGTCCACCTTGGTATAATTCAGTTTCCGGGCCTCCAATATGATTGCTTCCAGGAAAAGGCGGGAAACGGGAAGGTTAACCGGTCCCACGACCACCGCCCGGTCGCCTTTACGACCATGGAAAACGGCAAAGCCGGGAGTCGCCACGGCTTTGTAGGCCCTGAGGATTAACTCGACGAAGGCCAGTTCCTTGGCCTCTTGTCGCCTTTGGCTTTCCTCTCCCCTAAGATCTTGGGCAACGGAGACATAATGCTGGCGCTCGTATTTGCCCAGGTTAAGCACCTCAAAAGACCGATACGACCCATTGGCTTTTTTGAGCTCCCTTTGAACGCTAAGAAGACGTTTTCTGGTGGTGTGTATGGCAAATTTTCCCAGATCGGTGGCGATCCACTTGCGGCCCAACTTTTCGGCCACGGCCGGGGTCGTCCCGGAACCGCAAAAGAAGTCGGCGACGATGTCCCCTTCGTTGGAAGAGGCTTTGATAATACGTTCCAGTAAGGCTTCGGGTTTTTGGGTGGGATAGTCGGTCCTCTCGCGCGATTGGGGCCCAACTTGGGAAATGTCATCCCAAAAATCGCTAATCGGTCTCCCGACCCGCTCGTCAAGATAGACTTTTCTGCTTAATCTACCGTCTTTATTGGATGGAAAGATGATCTTACCCTCTTTATCCCATTGTTCCATCTTTTCTTTAGAAATCGCCCATCCGTTTTTGGGCGGTTTATAGCCTTTATACTCGTAACGTAAGGTGGGCCTGGGCGCCGGATTGGCCAGATCGGAGCTTCTATATCGGCGGCCGTTGTCGTCCACAAAACGATAATTTTTTTCTATGTAATCGGGATCGTAGTCGCCATATTGGGTATTGAATATGGACGTATTTGATTTTTTAAAGAAAATGAGTATGTCCGTTTGATGCCCAAACCGCTTCATAGTTGAGCCCGTTTGGCTCGTTCCACCGGTTTTGCGTTTGTTGGAGATCTCATTGCAGAAATAATTTTTACCAAAAATCTCTTCCAAGATTACTTTTATATAACTATTGACTCTCCAATCAGAATGAACATATAAACTACCATCATTAGAAAGCAACGAATGCATCAATTTAAGACGTTCATAAATCATGCTAATAAAAGAATCAGCGCCTTTACCCCAAGTATCCCTATAGGCTATTTCTTCCAATACTCCTGGCATTTTCGTGAAAGTTTCTTCGCCTATGCCAATGTCCATTGAGAAATCCGCGCCAACGTCAAATGGTGGGTCTATATAAATGAGCTTAATGCCACCATGTTTTTCGATTTCTTGGCGCGTCGGGCCATGGTTAAGCGAAGAAAGGATTAACTTGTTGTCGCCCCAGATCAGCTTATTGCTCCACCCGTCCAGTTGCCTTCCGCGTTTGTCTACCTTAAAGTCAAATAGAGTCGGCCCCTTAGGCCTTTCTTCCCTTGGCCCATCGATCCGCTCTATAACCTGAAACGGTAGTATTATATCGCATACGTTACCAGACTTACCATTCCAAACAAGCTCAATTTCACGTTTATCCTCAAAAAGAAGAAACCTGTACTTGTCCGGCAGAGGCTTACCCTCGGCCAGATAACGGTTAATTTCCTGAATTTCTTGGGGCGATAAACTGACCATAAAAACAGTAAAACCTACCCAAAGCCAACGATATCCCAGCGTCCCCGCCCCGAAGCGAATTGGCGGCGGTTCATGGGTTTCGCCACCCGGCAACCAATGGGCCCATAAACGGGCCCAGAGGCCCCATAGGGCCATCGGAGGCCTTAGCTGGGTACCCGAGTGCCACCGGCCGGCCAAAGGGGCCATAAACGGGCCCAGAGGCCCCATAGGGCCATCGG
>JAIRNQ010000154.1 GCA_031257955.1 Deltaproteobacteria bacterium
ACCGATATAACCAAAACCAAAGGACGCGAGGGGTTTTTTTCCCAACGCGTCCCCGGCCAACGGTTAACCGATTTAACCAAAACCAAAGGACCAAAACCAACGGTCGCGGGGATTGTTTCCCTGCGATCCAACGCTTCAACCGAATCCCCATCGTTGAAGGGGGATTAGGGCGGGGGCCGATGTTTAAGTACATGGAAATCGTCGAGTGGGTTAAGGACCAAATCACCGGGCGGGGTCTCGCTCCGGGGGATAGGTTCGATTCCGAGCACGAGTTGTGTCGCGAGCTGGGGGCCAGCAGGCAGACGGTGCGGCAGGCCCTGGAAGTGTTGCGGCGGGACGGGGTGGTCTCCAGCCGCCGGGGCAGCGGCACCTTCGTCACCAAAAACGATTTTTCCGGGCGGGGCGGGGGCCGGGCCCGGGGCAAAACGGTGGGCGTGATCTCGACCTATTTTTCCGACTACATTTTTCCCCATATAGTTTCGGGCGTGGAGAGGGTGCTGACCGAAAACGAAGTCACCATGCGCCTGGCCGTGACCAACAACATGGTCTCCGAGGAAGCCCGGGCCCTGCGCTCAATGCTGGACCAAAACGTGGCCGGGTTGATAGTCGAGCCCTCCAAGAGCGCCCTGCCCAATCCCAACGTGGGCTTGTATGACGAGGTCAGGCGCCGGGAGATCCCGCTGGTTTTTTTTAACGCCGCCTACCCCTGGTCGAGTTTTCCCAGGGTGGCCATGGACGACGTGGCCGCCGGGCGGCTGGCCACCGAACATCTGCTCTCGCTGGGCCACGAGAAGATCGCCGGCATATTTTTGCTTGACGACCTCCAGGGACACGACAGATACAAGGGTTTTTTGGAATCGCAGGGCGACGGCGGGCAGGCCGAGAACAGGGTTTTGTGGTTCTCCAACCGGGAAAAGGCCACCCTGTTTAGCCTTTCGGCCGAAAGGGTCGCCGCCCTCATTGATTCTTGCTCGGCGGCCGTCTGCTACAACGACGCCATTGCCTTGGGTTTGTACGAATTTTGTCGCGGCCGCGGGATGGGGGTCCCGGACGATTTGTCCGTAATCGGGATCGACGACTCCAGGCTGGCCACGATTTGCGCCGTGCCTCTGACTTCGGTCAGGCACCCCCACCAAAAGCTCGGCGAGCGGGTGGCCGAGGAACTTCTGGCCGCCCTGGGATCCAGTTCTGCCGGAAAGGACGGCTATCTTTTCGAGCCAACCTTGGTCGAAAGGGCCTCGACCGGACCACCGGCCGCCTTGGGCGGCCGTTCCGGACAGTTGGCCGGCCAATTGGCCAGCCAATTGGCAAGATAGTTGGCTGGCCTTAACGGCGCGCGTTCTAGGCGCCCGTTCGCCAAAGCCTTGGGGGCTCGGAGCGGGTGGGGCGCCGGATGGTTACCATCACAACCCGTCCACTGGGGGCGGGAAACATTGGGAGGAAAGGTCAAATGAAGATCCGTTTAGCGTTTTTATTGGCGGCACTTATGGTTTTTGGTGCGGTCGGGGCCGCGCCGGCCACGGCCGACGACTTGATTAAGGTCGGGCTTATAAATGCCGATCCCAACGAGTCCGGTTACCGCAAGGCCAACGTGGAGAGCATGACCTCCGCGTTGTCCAAGGAGAACGGCTTCGACGTTTCGGTCGCCTATAGCGAGCGCAAGGTCGAAAACCAAATCGCCGCCGCCCAGCAATTCATCAACGAAGGCGTCAAGTATCTGGTCATTTCCCCGGAGGTCAGCACCGGCTGGGATTCGGTGGCCCAGAGCGCCAAGGACGCCGGGGTTAAGGTCATCGCCTTCGACCGGGCCATCGAGATGCCCGACGACGTTCTGGTAGCCTCCACCGTCTCAGACATGAGGGCCGAGGGCGACAAGGCCGTAAATTGGCTGCTGGCCAAGAAACTTCCGGCCTATAACATAATCCACATCCAGGGGCAGATGGGCACCGACGCCCAGGTCAAGCGCTCCGCCGCCCTGATCGACGCGGCCAAGGCCAACGGCTGGAACATCGTGGCCCAGCAAACGGCTTCCTGGTCCGAGGAAGACGCCAAGCAAGTCGTCCAGGCCGTCATTGACGCCAAGAAAGAATTCAACGTCATTTACGCCGAAAACGACAACATGGCCGCCGGGGCCGTGGCCGCCCTGGACGCCAACGGCATCACCCACGGCAAGACCGGCGCCGTCATCATCATCGGCTTCGACGCCAACCAATGGGCCCTGAAAGAGGTCCTGGCCGGCAACTGGAACCTGGACGTGGAATGCAATCCCCTCCACGGACCCCTGGTCGCCCAGATCATCAAAGATTTGGAGGCCGGCAAGACCGTCGATAAGGTTCGCTACATCGAGGAAGAGGCCTTCGACACCGACACCATCACCCAAGCCGTGGTTGACGGACGCACCTACGGATTCGAGAACTAAACCCCAGCCGCCCCTCCGAGGCCCCCAGGGGCCTTGGAGGGCGTCGGGGGACCAGAGGTGTTATCCAAATCGCCTCGCCAAGGCCCCTAGGAGGCCCGTGGCGAGACTTTTCAAACCGGGTGGCTACCCCCCTAAGGGGGTAAGCCGCCAGGGCCCAAAATGGGCTTCTGGAAGAGGGGGCCCTGGAGAAGATGGCCGGCGGAGTCGCCGACCCCGATACCGAAACCAACTGGGCCTGAGGAAGCGGGGAATCGTTGGCCCAAACCCATACCGAAGAAGATGGCCGGCGGAGTCGCCGACCCAGATACCGAAACCAACTGGGCCTGAGGAAGCGGGGAATCGTTGGCCCAAACCCATACCGAAGGGGAATCGGGCATGGAACGCCACGAGCCGACCAAAATTGAATGGCGCGGCAGAATCTTGTCGATCCAGGTGCGGGCGACCGTCTGGAGGTATCTTCTGCACAACCGGACCCACCGGGAAATCGGCTATACGCTGTTTTTTCACGGCGACGCCCCCGACCGGACCGGCTATTTTTCCGTGGCCATTTCCGAGAAACAGCAACAAAATGGCCAGTTTCGCATCAACGACGCTCTAACGGGCACCGCCTGGACCAAGATGTACCGGGAAACCGAGTACGCCGACTACTACCGGGCGGGTTCGTTGAAACGGGTCGCCAACTTTGGGACAGTGGACGAGGGACCGCCTCCGCCGTGGCTGATTGACCCGCCCCCGCTCGAGACCTACTCTTGGCGGTGCGCCAGACAGCTGGCCATCGGCCGCTATAAAGGCGAGTGTTTTCAATGCGTCTGGGCGAACATGTCGGCCGTGACCATCGCCTGGAATTTTGACACTGGCCTAAACAAATACCGTTTCGAGAGCTTCTGCTATGGCCCGAAATCGTGCGCCTTATATTCTATGGGCAAAGCCCGTGGCGTTTCTTATAAAGGCAGGGGCACGGTCTATGACACTGGCGATATTGACGAGGATTCTACCGTTCACCGAGATTGGGACGAGTGACCGGAAAAGGGCCTGGGCCCAAGAAGGGGCCCGGGCCGGAGAGGGGCCTGGACCCAAGTAGGGGCCCGGGATGGAGAGAGGTAAGGACGTGGATAACGGCGCGGTCTTAACCATGAGGGGGGTGAACAAATCCTTCCCCGGCGTGAAAGCCCTTAAGGGGGTTGACTTCACGCTGTTGGGCGGTGAGATCCATGCCCTCATGGGCGAAAACGGGGCCGGCAAGTCAACGCTTATCAAAGTATTGACCGGGGTCTACGCCAAAGACGCCGGGGAGATTCGTTTGGAAGGCTGCCCCAAGCCCATAAACGTCAAGTCGCCCCGGGAAGCCCAGGATTTGGGGATCAGCACGGTCTATCAGGAGATAGGCCTCTGCCCGAACCTGACCG
>JAIRNQ010000175.1 GCA_031257955.1 Deltaproteobacteria bacterium
GCAAGGGCCAGCCGTATTAAACAACTTGGGTCGGTTTGTTGGCATTTTAATCTCGCAAAATATACCTAAACGATACCGATCGTCTGCGGCCAGAAATTTGAAAAGGAAGCGGGAGACGAAATAGTTCCGGCCTCGGAAGGTTTTGCCCAGAATACCTAAAAAAAAGACTTGGCGCAACTCAACGCTCCAAGTATCCAAGTTACTCTCAAGTTTTTTAACCTTTTGAGCTTGCTTCTGGGATGATATCTAACTTGGCGATATCGCTTGTGGCGATGGACATTCGATGGGTAAGGCGAAGAGGAGGTTGGGAGAATTTCCGTGAACGGATACAAAAAGTCGGTATAATTAAAGCTTACATTCATTACCGTCAACCTCTAATATACAGAACAACTAGCATATAGGCAACGAAATTAATTAGGTGAGATCAAGAAAGGATCTCATAAATCCGTTCGTAAATAGCGGCCAAACAAGACTTGATCTCGTCTGTCTATGAGCCGTCCAATTCGGATTTACTGATATTGCCAATATACTTCTTCAAAGACTTGAAGCCTTTTTGAATAGCCTAGTGGGGCCCATGGCCCATAATTTATGGGCCATGGGTTCGGTTGGTCGGTCGATATTTGGGCTTAGGGGATTCCCAACCAGGACTTTAGGGCGCTCGGGTTGCGGGTTTGGATGTAGACGGTACCGGGGCCGGTGAAGCGGCAGACCAGCATCTCGCCGCTGGTGATGGAGTTAATCCAGCCGCTGGAGGCTTTTTCGATTTTGTATTTCATGTAGTCGGGCCAAGCCACCAGGTGGCCGTTGTCGATGATGACTTGCTCGCCGGGGGCCAGGTTGATCGGGTGGATGGCCCCATAGCTGCTGACAAAAACTAGGCCCCTTCCGGTAATGTTAACGACAAAGAAGCCCTCTTTGGAAAATAGCCCGCCCATGAGATTCTGCAGGGACGTTCCAACGTTGAGCTCGTCGGTACCGGCCAAAAATCCGTCCTTCTGGACCATGAGGCCGAACTGGCCGTCGAGCTGGATGGGCACGATACCGCCGGGAACGGCGTGGCCAAGGATGACCTCGCCAGGTCCCCTCGTGGCTTTCAGGTACTGAAAGAAGAACTTCTCTCCGCTTAGCTTTCGGGCGATGCCTTTGAACAAACCACCCTCGAGCCCGCCCGTCACTTCCACGGTCGTGCTCATGGCGATCATGGCTCCGGACTCGGCTTTAAAACCCTCGCCGTGCTCGAGATAGACCTTGATCACCGGAAAGGCTTGGTCGTAAAGAATTTCGTAGCGCATTCTATAAAAACCTCCAAGGGACGCGGCTTAAGCGCGCCCCGGATTAAAAAAACCGACAATGGGGGATGTCGGCCGAAAGGGGTTATTTGGTTTCGATTGGAAAGACGGCCACCAAACCGGCGTCGGTAATGGGGTCGTTTCCGGAATGGGCCCGGATCTCATATTGGCCCGCGGCCCTGGGGAGGTCGAGAAAGAGTTCCTCCTCGGGCTCGGAAATGGCGATGGCGAAAGTGAAGGCGTCGGTTTTGGCCCCTTTGGGGAAAACCCCCACGAAGGCGCCGCTGGCGATGAGGTTGGTCGGGACTCCGGAAACCCGGACTTTGACGCGGGATCCGGCCTTAAAGTCGGCCTCGTCAATCTCTACCTTAAATTCGCCCGAGGCCCGCCCGGTCACGATAATGGAGGCCTTGGCCAAGAGATTTTCGGCGGTCGGCGTGCCCGTTCCAGAATAAACCCGGATCTCGTAGGTTCCGGAGCTGGGTGGGGCTTTCTGGGCGTTTTGGGTGGCCGCCGGGACGAAGGACGATACGAAGGAATCGTCGGGGCTCCCCTGATCGGCCACGGTCACGGTAACTTTTGACTCCTGGCCCTCAATGCCCAAAAGGGTCAATTCTATGGGCTCCTCGGGTAAGAAATCCACCTTGGACAGGACGATGGCCACGGCCACGCTGCCGATGGGCGCGGGTTCCGGTTCGGCCGGAGGTTCTTCGGCAGTCGGTTCAGTTTCGGCGACGGGCTCATCGATGGCCGGTTCAGTGGGGACCGGTTCAGTTGCGGCCGGCTCGGCCGGGGTTGGTTCCTCGGGGGCCGGTTCAGTCACGGCCGGCTCGGCGGCCGGCTCGGTCGGGGTTGGTTCCTCGGGGGCCGGTTCAGTCACGGCCGGGGTTGGTTCCTCGGCTGCCGGATCAGCGGCGGTTGGTACCTCGGCTGCCTGTTCAGCGGGTGCCGGTTCAGTCGCGGCCGGCTCGGCGGCCGGCTCGGCCGGGGTTGGTTCCTCGGGGGCTGGTTCAGTCGCGGGTGGTTCCTCGGCTGCCGGTTCAGTCGCGGCCGGGTCGGTCACGGCCGGTTCGGCGGCCGGGGGCTCGGTCACGGCCGGCTGGGCGGCGGCCGTTTTGGGTAGGGTGTCGTCGTGGGAGACGGCGAAAAGAATCACGCTGCCCACCAGGGCCAGGGCGACGAGGGCGATAATTATGGGGTATTTTTTCCGTCCGAAATAAGCCTGTAAGGCTTTTAGGGATTCTTTGTTCAAGCTCACCATGCTAGCCTCCCGTTGAGGATGGGGATAATTGTTGGTGCCAAAAGGTTTTGGCGAAACACTAAAGTTATGTCAAATAGGCGAATACGAATGGGATTAAACGTTGGCGCCAAAAGGTTTTGGCGAAAGACTAAAGTTGTGTCAAATAGGCGAATACGAATGGGGTTAAACGTTGGCGGCAAAAGGATATCGATAATACTTTTTTATGTAAAAAAGGCTTAAATAAATTTAGTTTTTAAGTTTTTGGGCCATTTTTAGGACTTCGGCCAATTTGTTCCTGGTGGATTTGGCGAGCCTGGCTATCTCGAGGTGGCTGGCCATGGCTGGGATTTGTCTGTCGGTTGGGAAAGATCCGACGATCGTCATGGCCAGGCCCAGCAGTTCGGGGTAGGGGATTTGTTTAAGACCCCGACGGATCCCGGCCACGGTCAGGCCCCTAAAGTCGGTTACGTTGGCCGGTTCCATATTCGGCGGCCAGTAGACTACCTCGTGGTCGGGGGTGGCGGTTTTCTTCCGTTTATTGCCTATGGCCTGGGCGACGGCCCGGTCGATGTTGGCGCCGCGGCGGCTAAAGCCGTGGGCCTTGGTGAGGGCTTGGCTGAGGGTCTCGAGTTTTATGGGGCCCAGGCCGTCGATTAAGCGCAAGGTCAACTCGGACAAGGCGTCCCGGTAGTCAGTATCGGTCAGGCGGGAGGCGTCTTCCAGTTTAACAGCGACCAAAGCGGCGAAACCGTCCGGCTCGTCGCCGTTAGTCCCGTCTTGGCCGTTATCGGTAACCTTGGCGGGCCTGGCCAGGTCGGGCAAGGCCGGGTTGGATAAGGTCGGTTCGGACAAGCCAGTGCCGTCGGCCGGGGCGGCTTTGACGATTGATTCGATAAGGATGCTTTGAACGGAGTTTTTTATCAAAAGCTGAACTTCGTCTTCCTCTTCCTGATCCATCAAGACGCGTCCCAGGGGCGAGGTTTTGGCGTAGTGGTTTTTCTCCGGGTCGTTTTCCGATTCGGTAATCAGTATTTCTTTTACTTTCTGTGGCTCGTCCAGATACCTGACGGTCACCCGGTCGCCCACGGCCACCCGCTTGGCCGTTTCGGGGCCAGCGGGTTGGTCGTCGGTGGGGGCGGGTCGGTCGCCGGTTGGGCCGAAGTCGTCCGGGGATTCAAGGGATTCAGGGGATTCGGAGTCGGAGTCGTCCTTCGGGGTATCCGGTAAGTCGCCGTCCGGGCCCAGGGGCCCGGCCGGGTCTGGCCGGTGTTGCCTGGGCGGTGGGAGTTTGGCCAAGCTGGCTTGGGCTTCGGAGAGGTTTTTCTCCAGTTCGGCTTTGAGCGCGGCCAACTCGCCTTGGGGATTGGCATACCAGGCGCCGGTCCAGAGGCGGGCCAACTTCCAGCCCAGGCCAGAGAGAACTTCCGGTCGGAGGCGGTCGCGATCCCGGTCGGAGACGTCGCGGTCGTAAGATTCCCCGTCGCTTTCCAGGCCCATCAGGTAACCCAAGGGGTAAGATTCGCTTTTGGCCGCCAGATCCAGCTTGTAACCCTCGGTCCCCACCCGGCGATCGACGGCGTAGCCCAGCCCCTCGACCTGGGACAACACGTAGTTTTCCAAGCTGGGCTCGGAGTCGGTATTTTTGGTTTCCCGAACGAAGGTCTGCCCGGTCCCACCCATCTCGCAGTAGGCAAGCCACTCCTTGAGCATGGCCGTGCCGGTTAAATCGCCCGGGTTGGCCCGGACGTCGGCCGGGGTCATGGAGGTGAAGGTTACGATTTTTTGCTTGGCCCGCGAGAAGAGAACGTTTAGGCGCCTTCGGCCGGAAGCGCCGGAGACGGGACCAAAACGTTGGGCCACCGGGCCGCCGGTTTTCTCCGGGCCGTATACCGTCCCGATAAAAATGACGTCTCGCTCGTCTCCCTGGACGTTTTCGAGGTTTTTGACGAAAAACGTTTCCAGCCCGTCGTTTTTGGCCTTCCACTTCTCCACGTACTTCATGGCGTAATCGTTGGCCTCGATGGCCCTCTCCATCAGATCGATTATGAAGTTGCGCTGTTTTTCGTTGAAGGTGACCATGCCCAGGGAGCGATCCGAGTCGGACAACATGTGTTCCAAGGCCCATTTGACCATGGTCTGGGCCTCGATGGGGTTTTGGCTTTTCTGGTACAGACCGTTGGCCTTAACCAGGCTCACGCCCATGTCCGGCCGCTTCTCCGAGGGCGAGGGGTAAACGACCAGCTCGTCGTCGTAAATGACCCGGTTGCAAAAATTGATGAGCCCGGAGTGCCTGGAGCGGTAGTGCCATTTGAGCCGCCTCATGGGGACGTATATGGTTTTGGCCAGATCCAGTATGGACTCCTCTATGGCCTCGCCCTCGGCCTCGTCGTCGTCTAGGGCCGTCTCGCCCAAAACGTTCTTTTGAAAAAAGTTTGTGGGCGGAAGTTGGTTGGTATCCCCGACGATGACGATTTGCCGGCAGCGGGCCAGCGAGGGGATGGCGTTTTCCGGGGGCATCTGGGAAGCCTCGTCCAAAATGCCCAAGTCGAAAAGCACGTTCTGGTCGGTCAGGTACTGGGAGACGGCCGTGGGCGACATCATCCAACAAGGCTTGATTTCCATGAGGGCCCGGGCCGCCCTGGAGATCAGTCGGCGGATGGGGATGAACTGTTTCTTCTTTCCGACCTCGTTTAAGAGAAGTGAGTACTCGGTATAGTCTTTCTTGAGCCCGACCGAGTTTCCCAGGGGCGGCTGGGCCAGGCGATGGAGGCCGTGGGCCAGATCCCGCTGGGCCCACTTGCTTAGATCGGCGTCCTTTCTGGCCAAAGTTTCGCGGTAACGGTTAAGCTCTGAGGCCGAAAAAGCCAAAAGGTCCTGGCTTCGGCTTTCCCTGACCTTGAGGGCCATGGCCCGATAAATGGTCGCCTCCAAAACGGGGGCCAAACCGGTCAGGGGGCGGTTTTCCGCCTCGTGGGCGGCCACGAACCAACCCAGTCCCAAGGCGGCCAGCTTGGCCTTGGCTTTAACCAAGCCGGAGTGGGCGAAGAGGCCGGCTTGATCTTCCGCCAGTTCGGAGGCCAGTTCGGAGGCCCGTCCGGGCGAACCGTCCGGCGGGAGGGCGGCTAAAGCCGGTGACAGATCCAGGCCGGTTAAGGTTTTGAGCGCGGCCAGGCTGGCCTCAACCTTTTTTAACTTTTGGGCGACGTCCGAAAGGATGCCCGCCAGCTCGCCCGAGCGCGGATTGGCCAAGGCCCGGTAGAGATCGCCCCCGTTGGGCCCAGCCGAACCGATCAGCTCCAGGGCCCACAGCTCAAGCTTTAGCGATTCCCCGGAGGTCTCTGGGCCGTTAAACTTGGCCCCCAATAGCTCCCGAGCTTTGGCGTCCCCGGCCAGATCGGCCTTAAGGTCAAAGCACTCCTTAACCAGGCCGATAAACCGGCGGGCCGAGGCTAGGCCTGGGTAGTCGGGGGTCCCGCCGGAGGGATTGGGCGAAGCGGCCGCCCCCGAGGCCGGCGGGGACAAAGTCGTGTCCCAGGCTTGGGCCATGAAGGCGTTGACGGCCCCGAAGTCGCCTTTGATCAAGGCTTGGCCTTGTTCGGGGTAGAGGAGTTTCCCCAGGGACTCGAAGGCCTCGGCCCGGCGGCCATAGAGGGCCCGCGTTTCGGCCAGGGTCTGGACCAGGTCCCGATAATTGTCGGGAACTTCCAAGATCTGGGGTCCGGCCTTTAGGGCGGCCGGGGAGAGCGGAATCGGTATGGAACTTAGGAGGCTGGCATCCTCAAACCAAAGAATGTCGCGGATTTCTTGGTTGGCCAAGCCCGGAAACTTTCTCTCAATGCCCAGATAGTAATCCAATATGGCCGACATGAGGGAAAAATCGGAGCGCAGGCCGTAAAAGACGGTCGGGAAGGCGGCCCGAAGCTGCTGGTTTTGTTCGAAGGACCGAAGGGAGGCGATAAAACCGGCCAACTCGTTTAGGGCAAAGGCGGCGGAGTTGGGCTCGAATTTGGCCCCGTTGGTCAGGGTCAGGAAAAAGGCCTTGGCCTTGCGAAAACCGCGGGAGAAGCGTCTCAGGAGACCGCCGTTTTGGAGTTCCGAGGCGGCCTGGATCAGCGAATTCGGGTCGGCGAAGAGGTTGGGGGAGGTCCTTAAGGGGAAAGTGCCCGAGAGCTTGGTTTCATGATCGCGCAGGAAGCGCCCTTGGTTTATGAGGTACTGGAGCTGGCCCAATAACGTGGCCGAGGGGGGAGTGGGCATTCGCAGGCCCAGAACCCGGGGATCGTAAGCGGTGACGTGCTCCCTCACGGCGGCCATGGTGGCGAAGGATCGGGTGGCCAGATCGCCGGCCCCCAAACTGGCCCCGGCCAGTTTGGGGGCGGCGTCAATCAGCGGGGCCAGGTTGCTCTCGTCGGTTCGCAATAGGTTCAAGGCGTCGTTTAGGGCCTGGAGCTCTTGGCGCTCGCTTTCCCAATCGAGGGATTTGAAACCGGCATTGGAGGCCATGTCGGCGGCTTGGTTAAGCCTCTCCAGGGTCTCCGGGGAGTCGGGCCAGAGTAAAAGATTGCTTAGCCCTTCCTTCAGAAAGCCGTATCTGGCCAGTTTTTTGAAAAAGCCTAGGACCGTTTCCAGATTCTCCGGCTGGGAAAGCCTGTCGATTGAGTCCCGATCCAGATTGGGGTAAACCGGGGCCAACCGGCCCAGAAAATCCAAGGCCAGATCGATCTCGCCGTCGGTGAGATCGTCTAAGGCAAAAACGGACATTTCGGCCTTTCTGGCCTGGATTTCCGAGAAGGCCTTGGCCAGATCGGTAGCCTCGTCCTTGATCCTTTGGGCCGAAAAGGCGTCCAGATCGGTAACCGTCACCCCTTGCCAGTGGCCGGCGGCGGCCGCGGCCTCCGAGGCGGCTTGGCCCAGATCGTTTACGGCCGAAAGCAAAGCCTCGATTTTATACCGGTCGAAGGTCTCGAGGTTATCGAAGGTGGGGCTAGCCAGGGCCTTGGGGGCCTCGGCCAAGCGGGCGTCGGTGGCCCGGAACCGCCCGAGGACGTCCCTTAGGCTAAAGCCGGTCGTCCCGAAGGGTTCGGACATGAGTTTTATGTACTCGTTTATCTTTTGCCTGGACTGGTTAAGGAGTTTGTAAAGTGGGGTTGGATCTTCCGGGGCCTCGGGAGGCGCCATGTACACCCGCGACCGAATGCCGGCGAAGACCTGGGCGCGCTCGGAGCGGTTGGCCTGGAGGGGCAGCAAAAAACCGCCCAGGCCTATGGCCTCCAGACGGGACTTAACCACCTCCAGGGCGGCCATTTTTTCGGCCACGAACAAAACCTTGAGACCCTTTTTCAGGGCGGCGGCGATGAGGTTGACGATGGACTGGGACTTGCCCGTGCCCGGCGGGCCCTCCAAGGCCATGTTTTTCCCCGAGAGGGCGTCGTAAACGGCGCTGACTTGGGAAGAGTCGGCCGAGAGGACCAAGGGGTTTACGGCGTTGTCAATCCGGGGATCGTCTACGTCGTGATTGGCCGCCGTCTGGACGGCGGTGTCCATTTGCCTGCCGCAAAGGAGATCGGTCATGATCGGGTTTTGCGAGTACCAGATCTTGTCCGGGTGGAGGTCGTGGTAGATGGACATCCTGGCCGAGGGGAAGATGCCAAAAATGACCTGCCTGGAGATGTCCCAATTCGGGCGACCGCTTATGGTCTGCCTGACTTTCAGAAAATAGTCCTCGATTTTGTCGCCCGGCTCAAATTCCGGAAGCTCTATGGAGTGTTCCAGTTTAAGCTTTTCTGAAATGACGAAATTCAGGGCGCAGTCGTCGTCGGCGGAGACGAAGAACTTCGGTCCCTTGGAAGAGCGCTTCAAATCCAGCCTTACGGGAAGAAGCACCAGGGGCGAATTAACCTGACGATCCTTGGCCGAAGAGTCCTGCCAGCGCAGTAAACCGAAGGCGGCGTGGAAGGCGTTGATGCCCGTCTCTTCCTCCCAGGTCCGGCACTTGGTAATCAGCGTGGTCAGTTGGCGATCCATGGCGCTGGGCAAAAACAAGGTTTGGATTTCGTCGTCCTCGCGTTTGGGTTCTTTGGCCTGTTGGGGCGTGGGCAGCTCGAAGCTCGGGTCGATTCCGCAATCCCTGGCGTGCCCGTCCAAGTTAAAATTGGCTTGGGTTTTACGGGGCGGGAGTTTTAAAATGACCCTGACTTTGTCCTTAAGTTTTCGCTCTTCCCGTTCGCTCTCTTCCGGGGTGGCCATGCCGCCAATCGTTTGGCTGGAAATGAAATCCAGATACTCTGGATCCTCGGCCTTCATGGCGTTCAGGTAAGCCTTGAATTTGGCCGTCTTCTCGTCGGTCGGGTTGTTCTCGTCTATGGGCGGTAGGGCTTTAAAGGTCATGGCCTGCCGCTGGCGCAGCTTATAGGCCAACACCTCGGGCAGTTCGTCAACCACCCTGACGATGGCCCCGGACCTGGGGCTAAGGCTCACGTTCACCAAGGGGTTGCGATTGGACAGATCGATGACTTTTTTTCTTAAAGTTGCCAGCTTGCTTCTGATAAGTTGGCTCTGGACGGAAGCGCTCTCTTCCATGCGTAGTTCCTGAATGCTGGGGCCTAGGGCCCATGTGACAGGGCGGTTTCCCGTATTGGTCAAATTGTCGAATTAGCGAATAGCTCAACTGGCGTCTTGTCGGACGGCATAACCTTGGGACGGCACCGTCGGCGGATTGTTGGCCTGGCTGGGCCAACGGGCCCGCCGGGCTTAGCCTAGTCCGAACGGCGCCGATAGGCTAGTCGGGGGCTACGCCAAAAGCGATCTGAGCGATTAAGTATTTGCTTGTCTATTGGTCTATTTGGCGTTTTACTTAAGGGTATAATTTGGCGTCAAACGGTTTTAGAAAAAATAGGGTGCCCGTGTCCCAGGGCGAATTCCCGAAAGGCCTCTGGTAGTGGCCCATGTCATTGGGGTGGGCTATTGGTCGGGTCAGTATAAAACTTAAAGGATAAAAGAATTATTTTAGTTTAAACTTGATGCTGGGTCGTCCACCGGTATCGTATTTGACGAAGCTTTCCAACTGGTCGTGTTCGGCCAGGTGGTTTAAATAGCGCCGGACGGTCACCCTGGAGAGGCCCACGTGGGTAGCCAATTCCTCGCAGGTCCTATAGCCGCCCACGATATCGGCCAGGGCGCCCATTATTAGCCGCATGGTCTTGCGGTTGAGGCTTTTGGTGGACTCCAGGCTTAGATAGTCGGGGGTTTCGGATTCTTTCTCGCTCCTGGCCCCCATCATGCTGTCTATGGCTTGCTGGGTAAGCTCGTTGCCCGAGCTAACCATCTTTATGCGGGCCCGGCACTTTTCCATGGCCTCAATGAAACGTTCCTCGGTAAAGGGTTTGACCAGGTAATCGACCACGCCCAGCTTTAGGAGTTCGTCCACTTGCTTGGAGTCGTTGGCCGCCGTGACCATGATCACCTCGGTTTGCAAGTTCTGTCTGCGCATCCGGCGGAGGAGTTCCAAGCCGTCCAGTTCCGGCATGTAGACGTCCAAGACCACCAGATCCACCGGATTGGACTCCAGGTAAGCGATGGCCAGCTTGCCGTTGGGGAAGACGCCATCCAGGCGGAGCCCGGAGACCTTCTGCAGATAACGTTTGTTTATCTGGGCCACCATGGGGTCGTCTTCGACGATTATGACCTTAATGTCTTCGGCCACGATCTAGCCTTTCAATGCCGGACCTTACGGCCCGCTTGGTTTTCGGTTCCGGCAACGGGTTCGACCGTTTCGGCCGACAAAATTTGAACTGAGGTACCCGCCGTTTCCGGCCCTTCCGGAACTGGGCCCTCCGACCCGGACTCGGCCGGCCTAGGTTCGGCCGGGGCCGGCTTGCGGCCCGGCCTGGGGGTAGTGAAGGTGAGCATCATCGAAGTGCCCACGCCTTTTTCCGATTCGACGGTAAATTCCCCGGAGCTAGACTGGACCAGGCCCCTGACCAGGCCCAGGCCGGTTCCCCGGCCGGCCCCTTTGGTGGTGTAGCCGTATTGGGACATCTTGACGATTTCCTCCTGGGTCAGTCCGATGCCGGTATCGTCCAGGGTTATGAGGAGGCTCTGTTTGTCTTCGTAAATCAAAAGAGTTATTGAGTCGTCGGCTTCGGGATCGGCTTTGGCGTTTATGGCTTCGATGGCGTTTTCGACCAGGTTACCGACCACGGTCAAAAGCGACTGGGTGGAAAGAAAGAGGCTATGCCTGGGGATGGTGCTTTGGGGCTGCACGATCATGCGGACGCCCAGTTCCTGGCAGCGGTTGATTTTTCCCAGGATGAGGGCGGCCAGGACCCGGTTGTCTATGTTTTTGGCCACCGTCGAGACGGTGGCGCTTTGGGCGTGGCCTATTTTGGTGATGAACTGCTTGGCCTCTTCGTATTCGCCGCCCTGCAACAAACCCAAAATGACGTGGAGCTGGTTCATGAACTCGTGGGTGTTGCTCCTGAGGGCGTCAACCACGTGGTTAAAGCCGGTAATCTGCTCGGCCAGTTTGGTCACCTCCGAGCGGTCCCGCAATATGGCCATGCCCCCAATGATTTGGTCCCGGGCGTTAATGGGCAACCGGTCGCAGATTATGACCTGTTCGTTTAGGGCCACTTGGCGGTTGTGTTCCTTTAGCCCGGTTAGGGTTTCCTTGAGCTTGAACTGGGGGAAATGCTCGTCGATGTCCTTGCCGACCAGATCGCCATGTTCCAGTTCCAACATGCGGCCGGCGGAATCGTTGTGGAGGATGACCGAGCCCCTTTCGTCGATGGCCAAGAGCCCCTCCTCCAAAGAGTCCATTATTTCGCCCCTTTTAAGAAAACTGGCGGCGATCTGGTAAGGCTCTAAGCCCAAAAGGGAACGCTTGATATTGGCGGCCAGAAAGACCGAGGCCACGGCCCCGACCAAAAACACGGCCAACAGCGTCTGAAGGTGGATCACGACGACTTGGTTGCGCAGCAACTCAAGGTTTTTCATGAGCATGCTCACGTGGACAAAACCCAGCTGCTTTCCGTCCGAATCGAAGACGGGGTAGAAGTAGCGTTTTTGGTAGCCCAACGTCCCTTCGGCTTTGGAGGAGTAGTTTTCGCCTTTCAGGGCCGGCCCCTCGTCGCCCCCTTGGAAGGCCTGGCCGATCCTTTCCTTGACCGGGTGGTAAAGCCTGATGGCCCGCATGTCGGCCAAGGTTATGATGTCGATGTTGTTGTCGTTGGCCAGTATGTCGTCAAGGTATTTTTCCAGGGAAGGGGAGACTTTCCCGGCTTCCATGGCGTCGATTATAAGCTGGTTGGTGGCCAGAAGCTGGGCCACGTTGTTGAGATTTTGCTCCAGATCCGTCTCCAGGAGCCCGACGCTGTGCCTGGCCGCCAAACCGACGGTCAATAAAAGCATGGCCGATACCAAAAGGACATTCAACCATATAATTTTAGACACTAATTTCATGGAAAAAGCTTTACTATATAGCCATTTAAAAAAAATTACCAAATTTTACTAAAAAAACCTATACGATCGGTCCTAATATATTTCTTATTGACGACCATTCATACGGACAAAACCCCAGACCTAGCCCCAGGCCTGGCCCCAAGCCTAGCCCCGTAAACCCAGCCGACTAACCGGCCCAGCCCCAGGCCCCGTCCCATAATACCCAAAACTAACCGTAAAAGAAAATACCGCCGGTCCTTCCGCCCTTCCGCCGCCTTTGGCGGGCCAAGGGTGCCCCGGGGCTACCGGGGCGCTAACC
>JAIRNQ010000207.1 GCA_031257955.1 Deltaproteobacteria bacterium
GAGATCTCCCTGGCCACCTCCGAACCCTTGATCATGCTGGACCCCAGAAACCGGGACCGGGCCTGGATTGTCTTTACCCTTAAGTACGATTCCAAGCTCCGCCACAACATAGGGCTCAGGACTTTGGTCCTGGAAAAAACCCGCCCGAAGGACTGGTCGATAGTGGCCGAACTATGGTTGAAGGAAGACACGGTAAAGAACTAGGCCCCTCGGCCCCCGACTCCGCCGGTTCGGCGTCCTCGCCGATACCCCAAGCCACGCCCCAGAAACGGTCCGGCCGAACCCTGGCCGGGGCCAGGCTAAGGCCAATGGCCACCAGCTTTCTGATGGGCTTTACCTGCGGCGTGCCCCTGGTGGTCCTGGTGACCCTCCTCCAGGCCTGGCTCAAGGACGGAGGCCTTAACCTCACCACCATCGGCCTCTTGACCCTGGTCACCCTCCCCTACAGCCTCAAGTTTTTGTGGTCGCCTTACCTGGACTTCATCGCCCCCTTTGGCCGGAGACGCCAGAGCTGGCTTTGCCTGAGCCAGATGGCCTTAATCGCCTCCCTCTTGGCCCTTTCCCTGACGGATCCCCAAAACATCAGCCGGGTAATAGTCTTCGCCATCTCGGTCAGCTTTTGGTCGGCCACCCAAGACATCGCCGTGGACGCCTACCGCCGGGAGGATTTTTTCTACGAGGAACTGACCGCCGGCTCGGCCGCCTACATCTGGGGCTACCGCTTGGGCATGACCGCGGTGGCCGGGGGCGGGCTGGTGGTGGCCGACTGGCTGGGCTGGCGGGCCGCCTTTACCGGCTCGGCCGCCCTAATCCTCCTTGGGCCCCTGACCCTAATCTTTAGCCCCGAACCCAAAGTCCCCGAGGGCTCGCCCAAAACCCTCAAAGACAGCGTCTTTGGGCCCCTCAAGGATTTTTTCGCCAAAGACGACCCCTGGCTCCTCTTGGCCTTCATTCTCTTCTATAAACTGGGCGAGCAGTTAATCGGGAGCCTCAACACCACATTCTTCATGGCCGCCGGTTACTCAAAAACCCAAATAGGCCTAATCGTCAAGATGGTGGGTTTGGCCGGTACCCTGGCCGGGGTGTCCATATCCTCAATGGTGGTCAAAAAACGCGGCCTCGTCCCTTCCCTCTGGCTCTTCGGCTGGCTGCAGCTAAGCAACAACGCTTGTCTGACCGCCCTTTGGTTCCTCCCGGCCCAAACCGTTTACCTGGCCGTGTTTATCAGCCTGGACCACGTGGCCGTGGCCGCCGGCTCGGCCGTTTTCGTGGCCTTCCTCTCTTCGCTGACCAACGTCCGCTACACGGCCACCCAATTCGCCCTCCTGACCAGCCTCATGGCCCTCCCCCGCAGCCTTCTCTCCAGCCCCTCGGGCTGGCTGGTCGAACGCCTGGGCTGGCCCGGCTTTTACCTCCTGGGGGCCTTCCTGACCCTACCGGGCCTGGCCATGCTCCGGGCCCTCATCCGCCGCGGCTCCGCCGTCCCGACGGAACTGACCCCGGCCGAGGCTACCGACCCGGCCGCGTCAAAACCGGCCGAGGCCCCCGCCCAGGCCGAAGCCGTCACGGCGGACCCCTGAGGCCCGGCACCCACAACGGACCATAATGGCCGCTAAATTGGCCAAATCGCCCGGGACTTTATCTCAGCTTTTAGCCGCTTTAGTTTAATCGGTTTTTGAAGGTGTATTTTCGCCGTTTTAGCGATTCAGAATAACCTTAATCGCGCCCACTTAAAATTAAATTCAAATACTCTTGACAAATTAGCCCGCCAGAGTTAGAGTTAGCCAATGAAAGGCTAATCTCAAACGTTACGTCAACATTAAGCCAAAGGTGCCTAGAAATACTAGGCTATTTCGTTTGCCCAAGCCCCTTGAAATGCCCAATCGATAATCGTTTAGGCCCATTTGCCTCTAATGGCCATGGGCCCGTTATATTATTGCCGATCCGACCCGCCAATCCGACACCGCGGTGCCGGATGGCCCTTCCCACAAGGCCAATGACTGACAGCCCGAACGAACTTCCCGGCGGACAAGCCCCCGCCGGCCACGACCCAGTCGGCCAAGCCCCAGCCGGCCTAGCCCCAGCCGGCGGCCAAGACCCTTACGAGTGCCAGGGACGTTACCTGCCCCAAATAACCGGCCTCTTTACCGGGCTTTTAATAATTTCCAACGTCTGCTCCAACCGCTTGGTTACCGTGGGCCCGTTGGAATTCGACGCCGGAACTTTGATGTTCCCGCTGACCTATATTTTTGGCGACCTTTTAACCGAGGTCTACGGCTTCGCCAAAGCCAGGCGGGTTATCTGGACGGGCTTTCTGGCCCTATTCGTCTGCGCCCTTGGCCTGTGGGTGACCACCCTCTTTCCCTCCCCGGCCGGCTACGAGACCTCCCGGGCCTGGGACCAAGCCATGAGCCTCACCCCCAGGATCGTCCTGGGCAGCCTGGCCGCCTATCTTTTGGGCGAACTGGCCAACTCGGTCACCCTGGCCAAGCTTAAATACCGGCGCCTGGGCGGCCAGGGCTTTCGTTTCATAGCCTCCACCGCCGTCGGCCAGACCATCGACACGGCCGTCTTCGCTTCCATCGCCTTTCTGGGGGTGCTGGGCCGGGAACTCTGGCTAACCTTGGTCGTTTCCAACTTCGTTTATAAAGTTGGCTTGGAGGTGGCCCTTCTGCCCCTCACCTTACACTGCGCCCGCCGGCTCAAGAAGGCCGAAGGGTTCGAGGTTCCGGCCGAGGACCCACCCCTAAACCCTTTCCGCCGGGCCCGCCCGAGCGCCGCGCCCCCGGAGGCCTAAGCCCTCCGGCCATACGGGCCAACGATCACCCCAAGGCCGCCACAATTAACCCATTTACGTTTTTCATTACTCATAGAATTTAACATCCAAAGCCTCAGGACTAAAACCATGGATTTCGCTGAGAGAAGAGAAGCCTTAAAACGTAAATTTAGGCAAAACTGGGCCTATAGCCTAAATAAATATCATGCTTGGGATATGCGCAAGCTGAACCTTTCAGGTACCGTGCCGAAAGTGACCATCGACGTCTACGACAGCGAAGTGACCTGGGGATTTTGGAAACCCGAGACGCGGGTCATAGGCATAAACTCCAAGCTTATCCTTGGCTACCCTTGGGACGCCTCTTTGGGGATTTTGCGGCACGAGACGGCCCACCAACTGGTATCCGACCTCTATCCCAAGGCGGCCGAAAGCGATAACCCGCACGGGAAATACTTTAACCTCATCTGCGATCGGCTAAAGCTCCACCCGGTTTATCGGGGGGCCAAGGCCGATCTTAACGCCTCCGGGTTGCCGCCCTGCAACATTGGCCCACAAAAGGATCGCTCCGACGACAATCCTCTTTTCCTCAAGATAAAAAAACTGCTGGCCCTTTCGGGTTCCCCCGAGCCCCACGAGGCCGAGGCCGCCCTGACCAAGGCCAGCGAGCTCATGGCCAAACACAACATCGATTCGGCCTCCGTCCTGGCCGAGGCGGAAGATTTCGAGATCTGGCGCCTGCCCTTGAAATCCAAACGCGTCGATCGCAAATTCTCCATGATAGC
Source organism: Deltaproteobacteria bacterium (assembly GCA_031257955.1). Lineage (GTDB taxonomy): Bacteria > Desulfobacterota > Desulfarculia > Adiutricales > Adiutricaceae > JAIRNQ01. Next base: position 3,559 of record JAIRNQ010000207.1, read on the forward strand.
CTCGATCCTGCAAGGACATTTTTTCGTCAGGGCTGTCATTTGCACCCGCTACGACCCCAGCGTCTGCGAGGACCACAAGTGCATAGACCTTATAGGCCGGCCGGCCAACCTGAGCATGGCCAACCATGTCTACCATTACCTGGACGAAAGGGCCGAATCTCTCTGGGAGAAACACAAACCCATGGCCGCCCATAGGGGCGAAAAGGGCATTGGGGCCAAAACCGCCTTCATCACCGGCCTTCTCCATAGCCTGGACACCAAACTCACCAAGGCCGAGCGCGAGCGCGCCCCCATAGCCTCCCCAAACGCCCCGGCCCAAGGCGGCCCGGCCAAGCCGCTCCTTCCGGCCGAATTCATACTGGCCGACGAAAAACTTGACGGTTTCATGGCGACAAACTATCCGACCTTAACCAGAAGCTCAGGCTATCGGGTTAGCGACGCCTCTCCCTACAGCGCCTCGGCCGGAAGGGCGGCCGGGGAAAAGCTTAACGTCTATCGCCCTATCGCCAAGGCCCGCGGCGTCGTCAAGGGCTACTTGGACGGGGATTAACCCATGCCCCTTTACGGTTTCAAGCCCGATATGGCCCGAGCGCGGGAGGCCATGGTCAAAAACCAGCTGGCCGCCAGGGACATAACCGATCCCAAGGTCCTTGAGGTAATGGGTTTTGTGCCCAGGCATCTTTTCGTGGACGAGGCCATGTCCACCCAAGCCTATGAGGATACGCCCATCTCCATCGGCCACGGCCAGTTTATCTCCCAGCCCTATATGGTCGCCGCCATGACCCAAAGCCTGCGCCTCCGGCCCACCGACCGGGTCCTGGAGATCGGCTCGGGCTGCGGCTACCAAACCGCCGTCCTCTCCTACCTCTGCCAAACCGTTTACGCCTTGGAGATCCTCTCCCCCTTAAGGGACAGAAGCGTGAGGATCCTAAGCGAACTGGGCATAAAAAACGCCCACATGAAACTGGGCGACGGACGACTGGGCTGGAAAGACTTCGCCCCCTTCGAGGCCATACTGGTGGCCGCCTACTCGGAGACCCTACCCAAGATCCTCTACAACCAACTGGCCGTGGGCGGACGCATGATCATTCCCCTGGGCCACCCGGAGAGCCAAAAACTGGTTTTGGTCACCAAGGAACCCGACGGCGGCCAAGGCCGCGAAATCATCCTGGCCTGCCGCTTCGTCCCCCTGGTCCACGGCCAGGGGCCGGGCCTTTGACTCCCGTCCTCCCCAAGGCCGAATCGCTCGGCCCCGGGGAGGGCCCCGTTGTCGGCCCCTCGGTCGGCCCCTCGGTCGGCCAAGTGGCCCACCAACGGACACCGACCATCTAAACTCCTAACTACCAGCCCCCAACCCCAGCCCCACCCAAAGCCCTCCCGGCCGGACCATAATACTCCCCAAGCCCCGATCCCCGCCCATTTCGGCACTTTCCTGGCCCCAATGAAAAAATCCTTCGATCCCCGCCAGAAAAGGGTATAATGCCCCAAGGAGTCTCCGAAATTTCGTCACCGGCCACCCTTCCGGCCCCTCGGCCGGATAGTCCCCTTAGCGAGGCCGGACCACCGGAACCCTATAATTTACGGGCATAGCCGTCTTTGGCCCGCCCTTTCCCAAGGTCCCGCCTGGGGCCCTGGCCTCCGCTTTTGTCCCAAACGCGCCCCGTTTGGCCATCGCACGGTATTTTGGGTAACTTCCATGGGTTTTTTCACCGACGATCTCCCCGACTACATCAGCGAACATTCTTACTTCGGCCCCTTGAAAACCTTTGGCATCAAAGGCGAGCTTAGGTACCTCTCGGCCATCCTGACCGACAACGAGGAAGTTCTGGCCCTGACCAGGGGCGGGGTGGACGGCCGTTGGTGGATAATGGCCGTGACTAACCTCCGAGTCGTTTTGGTCCACCGCGGCCTAATCTACGGGCTCAAGTATTTAGAAGTCCCTATCTTTACCATTAAGTCTGTAAGTTACAAGACCGGTATGTTTTACGGCACCATCTTCATCGACACCGGGGCCGGCACCGTGGTCATGGACTCGATCCATAAAAAGGCCGCCGCCGAAGTCTCCAGCATCCTTTGCGAGGCCGTGGGCGACACCGCCCATTCCCTCCCCAACGGGGCCCGTTCCACGGTCGTGCTGGACCAACTGGAACGCTTGGCCAGCCTCCGGGACAAAGGCGCCCTGACCGAGGCCGAGTTCCTGGCCCAGAAAGAAAAAATCCTGGCCCACCCCGACGTTTCCGCCACCCCGGCCAAATATGGCCCCGGCAACGGCGTCAAACCCAAATCCGGCCCCACCGCCAGCTCCAGCTCCAGCTCCAGCTCCAGCCTCAGCACCGACCCCGCCCGCTCCCGAGCCCGGGTCGAGACCCTCCCCGAGGCCCCGCCCCTCCCTGGCCGCGGCCTGCCCCCGGAGGTCAAAG
>JAIRNQ010000231.1 GCA_031257955.1 Deltaproteobacteria bacterium
ATATACTTCCAATGAGAAGGCCCGTCCCAACCAGGAGCTGGATCGTCTCGGGTGAGGGCCAGATTAGATCGCCCGGCGGTCGTAAAAGTGCCCAATGACGTACCCATAAGGGAAGGCCCCGTTTGGGCGCTTAGTCCCAGAAGGTTTTTTTTGCCCTATTATTCGTATCGAAGTAAGGATTTATATTTATATGCCTCAGGATGACCAATCGAAAACGGACGGCTCGGCCGCGGGGGTCCAAGGTGCCAAGAGGGAAGGAAAAACGGGGAACGGGGAACCGGAAACCAAGATTGACTGTCGCGGGGAAGTGATTGGGCAGAGGCTGACAGGTTATTTGGCCCCTACCATGAAAGAGAGCCCGGCCGACGCCGAGGTCGTCAGCCACAAGTTGATGATCCGGGCCGGGTTGATTAGGAAACTGACGGCGGGCATTTATTCCTGGCTGCCGCTGGGCCTTCGAAGCTTGCGGAAAGTCGAGCGGATCATCCGGGTGGAGATGAATAGGTTCAAGGCCCGTGAGGTACTGTTACCCTCGGTCCAGCCGGCCGAGCTTTGGAAGGAAAGCGGGAGGTACGAAAAATACGGCCCGGAACTGCTTCGGTTTAAAGATAGGCACGACCGGGATTGCGTGCTGGGACCGACCCACGAAGAGGTCATTACCGATCTAATCAGGCGGGAAGTGCGTTCCTTTAGGGATCTGCCCTTAAACCTTTACCAGATACAGACTAAATTCAGGGACGAGATCCGACCGCGCTTCGGGCTCATGAGGGGCCGGGAGTTCATCATGAAGGACGCCTACAGTTTCGATACCGACGACGCCGCGGCCGATCTCTCATACCGGGACATGTACCAGGCCTACTCCAACGTCTTTACCAACTGCGGGCTGGAATTCGCCGTGGTCGAGGCCGACAGCGGAACCATTGGCGGTAGCTTCTCCCACGAGTTTATGGTCTTGGCCGAAACCGGCGAGGACGCCCTGGCCTTCTGCGGCCAATGTTCTTACGCCTCGAACCTTGAAAAAGCCAAAACCGGTGATTATCTTACTTATGATGAGCCCGAGGCGCCCATCGTGAAGGTCCACACGCCCAACTGCAGGAGGGTCCCGGAACTGGCCGCCTTCATGAAGACGCCGGAGTCGAGCATTATTAAGTCCATGCTTTTCGAGGTCGAGGGCGGGGCGCCGACGCTGGTTCTCATACCCGGACACCGGGAGATAAACCAGACCAAACTCAAAAATGCCCTGGGAGGCGCCGAGCCTCGGCTGGCCAGCCCGGAGGAGGCCGAGCGGATTACCGGGGTGCCCATGGGCTTCGTTACCCCGGTCGGGGCCAAGGTCAAGATCGTGGCCGATTTGGCCATAGGCCGTATGAACAACGGGGTGGTAGGGGCCGGCCTGGCCGACTACCACTTGGCCAACGCCAAACCGGGGCGGGACTTTCAGGTGGACGAATACCTGGATCTGGCCGTGGCCATGGAAGGCGACCCCTGCCCCCACTGCGGTTCGCCAATGACCGTCAAAAGAGGTATCGAGGTCGGTCATGTCTTTAAGCTTGGCCTTAAATACTCCGAAGCCATGGGCGCGACTTATATGGGCCGGGACGGCACGTCATCGCCCATAGTTATGGGCTGCTACGGCATCGGTTTGGGCCGGACCGTTGCCGCCTCGGTCGAGCAGAACCACGACAAGGACGGCATCATTTGGCCCATGGCCCTGGCGCCCTTCCAGGTGGCCCTCCTGCCCCTCCAGGTCCAGAACCCCGAGGTTACGGCCGCCACCGACGCCCTTTACGATCGGCTTACCGACCTCGGGGTGGAGACGCTCTTAGACGATCGAGACGAACGACCGGGTATGAAATTTAAGGACGCCGACCTGTTGGGCCTCCCCCTCAGGGTAACGGTCTCCGAAAAGGGCCTGGGCCAAGGCCAATTGGAATTAAAGGATCGCCGCAGCCGCGAAGTGACCATGTTGCCGCTGGAAGGGGCGGCCGAGGCTATCTTGGCCTTGCGGGACAAGGCCTTAGGCCAAGTCGCTTAAGATCGGGCGGTTTGGCCGGGAACTTATGGACCATGCCGCCAGTTTAGCCGGCGGTCCAATGATTGGAACTATCTTGCCTGTCGGGCCAGGGGCCCGGAGGGCATGAACCAAAAATGGAGGCGCGAAGTCAAATGGACGAAACGACAATACCTCCCCAAGGCGAAAGCGAAATAGGAAAACGGGACGATGGCCCCATTCGGGCTAGCCACCCCCGCGGAAAAGACGCGGGGGACTTGGGCGATCCGGACAAGCAGGCCATGCCCCAAACTCCGACCGACGGCCTGACCCATCAAAAATGGGACGTGCCCCTGGACGAGCCAACGCCTGACCCCGACGATCCGGTTTTTTCCGACTCGCCGGCCAAGGAAGCTTTCAATTGGCCGCCCAAGGCACTGGCCGCCACCCCCACCCCGCCCCAGGGTTTCCAAAGCCTGGAAGACATCCCCTTCTACAGCAGTCGCCCGGTACGCATCGAGGAGATCGTCGACTCGCTTCTGGAGGCCAACCCCCAGGCCGACGAGGATCTGGTTCGGAGGGCTTACGTGCTGGCGGCCATTGCCCATAAGGACATGACCAGATTTTCGGGCGAGCCTTACCTTAATCACCCCCTGGCCGTGGCCTCCATTTTGACCGAGATGAAGCTTGACTCTACCACCGTGGCGGCCGGGCTTCTACACGACGTTGTCGAGGACACCAACGTCACCATCGAGGACATCGAGCTGGAGTTCGGGGTAGACGTGGCCAACATCGTCGATGGGGTCACCAAAATCGCCAAGATTAATTTTTCCTCCGAGAGCGAGCGCCGGGCCACCAACCTCAGGAAGATGTTCCTGTCCATGCTCGATGATCTTCGGGTGATTTTCGTGAAGTTGGCCGATCGGCTAAACAACATGCGCACTTTGGGGTACATGACCGCCGAAAAGCGGATCTCCATCTCCAGGGAGACCCTCGATTTCTTCGCCCCCCTGGCCTCACGTCTGGGCATTCACAAAATCCAGGCAGAGCTTGAGGATCTGGCCCTCTTTTACCTTAACCCCATAGAGTTCGAAACTATCCGCAGCTCGCTGTCGGTGGCCCGGGACGACCGCAAGCATTTCGTCAGCGAGGTTAAGGCCTTTCTGTCCGAAAAGATGGCCGAATGGAACATCCCTTGCGAGATCGAAGGTCGGCCCAAGCATATCTACAGCGTCTTTCGGAAGATGACCTCCCAGAACCTGCCCCTGGAGCAGATTTACGATCTGGTGGCCTTTCGAATTATCGTCGATGACGTTCAACAGTGTTATACCACTTTGGGCGTCATCCACACCATCTTCAAACCCATCCCCGGCCGCTTCAAAGACTACATCAACCTCCCCAAAAGCAACGGTTACCAATCCATTCACACCGCCGTGATCGGTCTCTACAACTTCAGGATGGAGATCCAGATCCGGACCCGGGCCATGCACATGTACGCCGAGGAAGGCATCGCCGCCCATTGGCGCTACAAGGAAGGCGGGGCGGCCTCCTCCGAGGAACTGGCTAGGATCGCCACCCTGAGGAATATCATCAACTGGCAAAGCATCGAAGATCCCAACGGTTTTTTGCGCACCCTTAAGGAATCCCTGGCCGCCAATCAATATATATACGTCTTCACTCCGGCCGGGCGGCCCATGGAACTGCCCAACGGGGCCACGGTTTTGGACTTTGCCTACTCTGTCCACACTGACGTGGGGAGCCGTTGTCAAAGCGCCCTGGTAAACGACGCCATGTGCCCCATACGCCACCAGCTTGAAAATGGTGACGTGGTTAAGATCAACACTTCCTCCAAGCCTAACGTTAAGGCCGACTGGCTCAGGCATGTGGTCACGGCCAAGGCCAAGTACAAGATTCGCCAATACCTGGCAACGGAAGAGAAAAAACAGAATATTAAAATCGGTGAAGAATTAATCAAAAACACCATGACCAGGCTAAAACTCTCCAAGTCCAAGCTTAACCAAAGCGTTCTGGAGAGCCTGGGTTTTTCCAAGCTGGACGACCTAAACCTGGCAGTGGGCACCGGCAAACTTAAGCTCAAAGCGGTCATCGACGCCATTAAACCCGGCCTGGAAGTCACCCCGCCACCCCCGGAAAAGCCCCTGACCCTCCCGGTCACCCAGGTCAAGCAAATCGAGCACTTGTCACCGATGATCCTGGTCGACGGGCACGAAAATATCTCGGTTAACTTTCCCAAATGTTGCTGCCCCATGCCCGGGGAGCCCATAGCCGGCTTCCTGACCCACTTCAAGGGCGTCTCCATCCACGCGGCCAACTGCCCGGCCCTGGGCGGCTTGGACAAGTCCCGATTCGTCTCCGTCTCCTGGGCCAACAGCCAGCCCTTGACCGCCACCACCGACATCTTCATCAAGGTTAAGCTCTTCGACCCCAAGTATTTGCCCAGCGTCATCGGGGCCATGGTATCCCACGCGGCCAGGATCGCCGAGTTCCAACAGTCGAGCGAGTATCCCAACCAGATTTGGTTCCGGGTGCCGGTAAAGGATTACGCCCAATGCCAGGAACTCCTAAACGCCCTCTTGGCCATGGAATGGGAAGTGGCCCAGGTGGAGCGCTTTCAGCCTCCCTTTATCCCCTTCCCCGACGATAAAAACTGAGCCCACCCTGGCCTTCTCCCGCGGGAAGGGCCAGGGGGTCCTACGACTCGGCTTTCAATGGACTTAAGGGCGTCAACCGATTGACCGACCCAAAGCCCGGCCATACCCCAACCTTAAAAACGGCTTTTATTATTTGGCCTTTCCCTTAAAGAGGCATTTTTTCGATGACCCCAGAGGTTGAGCTCACCGTCCGTCCACGGCCGTCCAAGACCCAACTCAAAAACCTAAGCCCGAAACAAATGCGCGAGGCCATGGTCGGATTGGGCGAAAAGGAGTACCGGGGAGACCAGTTAGCCCAGTGGCTTTTCCTTCACGGTGCCAGTTCATTCGACGAAATGACTTCAATTTCCAAGGCCACCAGAAGCCTCATCTCCCAGTCCTGTACCGTCGAGCCCCTCCTTCGGCTGGAAGCCGAGGAAACCGATCCCCTGGGCGCCAAACGCCTTCTGTGGCGCCTCACGGACGATCTTTTGGTTGAAAGCGTCATCTTGCGGGAACGGGATCACCAGACGCTGTGCGTCTCCACCCAAGTCGGCTGCCGCATGGGCTGCCGTTTTTGCCGGACGGGGACATTGGGGCTTAGCCGTAACCTGACCCAAGGCGAGATTGTCGAGCAACTTATCCTGGCCAGGAAAATGGTCCCAAAACGGGGCCTAAAAATCACCAACGTCGTTTTTATGGGCATGGGCGAGCCCCTGGACAACGAAAAAAACGTCTTGGCCGCCCTGGAGATCATCGTCTCGCCCAAGTTCCAAGCCGTGCCCATGCGGGGCGTGTCCCTGTCCACGGTCGGGGTCATCCCGGCCCTTGACCGGATCGTCGCCGCCGGGGGGCTCAAAGGCCGCTTCACGATATCGCTGGGCTCGGCCAACGACGCCCTCCGCAGCCAACTAATGCCTTCAAACCTGACCTGGCCCCTGGCCAAGCTAAAGGAAACGCTAATCGAGTACCAGCGCTTACCCCGGAAGCAGCGGGTGACCATCGCCTACGTACTCCTGGACGGCGTGAACGACTCCCCCGACCAAGCCCGGGAACTCTCCCGGTTTATGGCCGGTCTCAAGACCAAGGTCAACCTCATACCCTTCAACCCCTGGCCGGACGCGCCTTTCAACCGGCCTTCCGCCGAGGCGGTCGAAACCTTCAAAACCGTCCTGGCCGAAAAAAACTACGCCGTCCAGATCCGCGATACCAAAGGCGCCTCAATCAACGCCGCTTGCGGCCTCCTGGTGGCCGATCGGGCCACGGACCAGGCACCGCAAACCTCCCCAGAGTTACCGTCCAGCCGCTAACCCTCTTTACCGGCTAATGCCCTTGCCCGCTAATCCTCTTGGCTGGCAGGCCAATTGGCCGCCAAGCCCCCTTGCCAGCTAATCCCCTTGCCCGGTAAGCCAATTGCCCGCCAAGCCCTTTGCCCGCTAATCCCCTTGGCCGGTAGGCCAATTGGCCGGTTTGCCCCAGTGCCTGAACCCTGGTCGAGCTGTCCCCTTATCGGCAGCTTTTTTTTAGCCCACTCTCTTTCTTGCGTTTTGATATTATCAAACCGCATAAAACACTATCCCGGTTCTCCCCAAACTCGCTGGCCCTTTAGAGACAGGAACCGCTTGGGAACTTTCGCCTGGGCGACGCCAAGCCGGGCTAAAGCCGGAGGGTTTTGGCTGACCGTTCTTGGCCGCGGACGAAGCTAAAAGGGCCAGGTTGGCCCGGAGGAGTGGCCACGCATGGTATGTGGTCTGTTAGTATAGTGGGTTACTTGGCTGGCATGCTTAAGGTGGCGTAGACGGTATACTTTTAGCCGATAAAAGTATACCGATTTGGCCCAGAGTTTAGTCGCGATGTCTAGTTGGTGTGTCACGAGACATATTATTCAATATATCTCGTGAGGTTAGCGCGAGGGGCTAAATAAATAGCGACATGTCACTTTCTTCGGCGTGGGAGAGCATATACGCGGCGCCGCTCAGTTTCACCCCATCTATCAACTCGTCTATGGTCAGGCCCATTATGTCCATACTCATGGAGCAAGCGACTATTTCCACGCCGTTATCCATAGCCTGCTTAATCATCTCTTCCAAGCTCTGAACGTTTTTGGACTTCATCAGCCCCCGAATCATCTTGGCCCCCAATCCGGCGAAGTTCATTTTAGACAGACCAAGTTTACGGCTTCCCCGGGGCATGGCCATAGAAAACATCGAAGAGATAAAATTTTTCTCCGTCTTGACTTTCTCGCTCCTCCTCAGGATATTCAAACCCCAGAAGGTAAAGAACATGCTCGTCTTTCGCCCCATGGCCGCCGAAGAGTTGGCCATGATGAAAGCGGCGATGGCCTTGTCGAGATCGGAGCTAAAAACGATAAAGTTTTTCCCGTTCCCGCCCAGGCTCGGTTTTGCCTCAACCGCCTCGGCGCATTTTTGTATCGTGGAAATCGAGCCGCATTTCTGGGCGCCGGGCCTGGTTCCGATAAAAGTGTGGCCGGTGCTGCCGCAATAGGCTTGGGCGTCGGTCGCGAAGGCTGGGTCGGTGGTCTCGATTTCAATTCTATCGCCTGGCTGGGCCTTCTCCAGTTCATTCGCGAGTTTCATGATCGGTCCGGGACATTGAAGGCCGCAAGCGTTAACGGTTATGGTTTTGGGCTCGGTTTGGTCACGGGCCTGGTCGGATCTGGCCTGGGCACAGTCCCGGCCGTCGCCGCGGCCAGGGGAATTTTGCGGGCAAGCCTTTTCCGGCGCCGATTCCGGCGGCGTCAGGCTCTTGGCGCTCCCGGCCTTAACTTCGCTCCAAATTAAATAGCCGCCGCTCAAATTATAAGCCTCAAAGCCGTAGTGGCTTAAAAGGCGGCAGGCCACATACCCTCGCAGTCCCACTTGGCACGTCACATATATCGGTTTATTTCTGTCAAGATCCGCGATACGGTTTCTGAGCTCATCGAGATCTATATTTTTAAAACCCTCAATCGATCCCGTTGAAAACTCAAGAGGCGTGCGAACATCCAAAAGAGTGACTTTATCGGGTTCCAAGGCATCGATATCGTGCCAATGAAAGGTTTTAACCTTTTCGGTCAGGATATTTTCGATGACAAAACCGGCTATGTTCACCGGATCTTTGGCGGAACTGTAAGGCGGGGCGTAACAAAGCTCAAGTTTGGCCAGATCGTATCCGGTAGCCCCGAAACGAATCGCGGTCGCAATGACGTCACAGCGTTTGTCTACGCCGTCAAAGCCTATCAACTGGGCCCCAAGTAACTTGCCGGTATCGGGATCAAAGAGCGTTTTGACGATCATATTATTGGCACCCGGATAGTACCCGGCATGGCTCGGGGAGACAGTAAAACTCTTGGCGACGTTAATGTTTAGTCGCTTGGCGATCTTTTCGTTTAGGCCGGTACTGGCAATCGTCATATCAAAGGCTTTGAGGATGCTGCTCCCCTGAGTGCCCTCATAGACGCTACTTAACCCGCAAACATTATCGGCCGCGATTCGCCCCTGTTTATTGGCCGGGCCGGCCAGGGCAATGGCGGCTTTGGTCTGGCTGACGAATTCGGTTATCTCTGCCGCGTCGCCTATGGCGAATATGTCAGGATCGCTCGCGCGCAAATGATCGTCGGTTACGATAAAACCTCTTTGGTTGACCGTTAAGCCGCATTCTTTGGCCAGCTCGCTCTCCGGACGAATTCCGGCGCTCAAAAGTAGCATATCCGCAGTCATTTCCCTATCGTTAAGGACAATTTTAAGCGCTTTAGCCGTATCGTCCACCGATTTAACCGCATTGCCCAGTATTATCTCTACACCTTGGCTTCTGAGGTATTTTTGGGCGACGCAGGCCATATCAAAATCAATCGGGGCGATAATCTGATCTAAGAGTTCAACCACCGTGACTTTTAGGCCGTTGCGATGGAGGTTTTCCGCCATCTCGATTCCGATGGCCCCGCCGCCCAAAATTACCGCCGACTTGGGGCTTTCCCTCTCGATAAAGTCTTTTATGGCAAAGGTGTCCCCGACGTTTCTTAGGGTAAAAACCCGTGGGCTATCGATCCCCTCTATCGCCGGCTTCATGGGCGCCGCGCCCGGTGACATTATGAGCTTGTCGTAGTTCTCCCGGTAAGTTTGGCCATTGGCCAGATCCGTGACCGTGATGGTCTTGAGGGCCGGGTCAACTGACGTCACTTGGCTTAAAACGCGGACGTCAACGTTATACCGCTTCCGAAAACTCTCAGGGGTTTGCAGGGTTAAGGCTTCCTTTTTTTGGATCTCCCCTCCGATATAATATGGAAGTCCGCAATTGGCATACGATATGTACTCTGTGCGCTCGAAGATTGTTATCTGGGCGCTCTCATCTAAGCGGCGCAGCCTAGCCGCCGCCGTCGCTCCTCCCGCGACTCCACCGATAATAAGAATTTTCATATCATTACTCCCTTGTTTTCCAAGTATGCGTCTAAGTCGCCTAAATGGAAGGCAGATTGAATTTATCCAAGAACCAATTTACCGGAGATAGGCCCGCCGAAGGCCCTTACGGCGCCTTTATGAAAGGGTTTTAGAATCGCCGCCTCCCAAGCTGTCTCGGGCCTATGAGTTCTTGGCCCAAAACCTGGCCGAAGGGATTATTGGCAATAGTGTTTTTTTAGCGTGTTTAGCACTTCCACGACCCGTCCGTCCGCAATTGAGTAAGTAACGTATTGCCCGTTTTTACTGGCGCTAAGAATGGATGCGGTCTTAAGGTAATTTAAATGCTGGGACAAGGCGCTCTGGGTGATGTTGGGGATAAACTCTCCAATTTCTCCAACCGTTTTAGCGCCGCTGGCTAAGGCGCACAGTATAAGCAAACGATTTTCGTTAGCCAGTATCTTGAGGAGCTGCGCAACTATTTTTGCCTTTTTCTCCATATTATGTCCCATTTATAAGTTTATAACATATAATTATGTTATAGCTATAACATATTATATTTAGGCTATAATCATGCGTTTAAGTTAAATTTAAATATGCTTATGTAAAATAATTTATGGCCCGCGACTGAGTCCATAAAGCTCAGCTAGACAAGATGATGTTTTCTGCCTTGTCGCCCGGAGTACCCTCCCTCAAGGGTCGCCAAAGATCCCGACCGACCATTTTTACGAAGCCGTAAGCCTATACTTCCAAAGAAGTATATTCGTAGTTTCTAATATACTAATTTAATCCAGTCCCGTCAAGCCTTTTCAAACATTTTTTTCCCCCTCAAACCCCTCTGTTCCGTTGACTTTTGGGAATTATTGGAAAGATGGGGAAAAATTTTGCTCGCCTTCCGCTTGGAAATTAAATCGGGGGGCCGTTTCCCCGTTCTCTTCCAGACCGCTTGATTTGTTCCTTTCGGCAGCGACTCTGGGTTCTAACCAGGTAAACGCGATAACCGTAAAAGCCACCACCACCATATTTACCGCCTAAAGTTAGTGCTGTTTGTGTCTTTTCGATGAATACGGCATATTTTGATCAAAAACTAATAAGATAAAATGTCTAAAAACTTGCTGAAATATAGTTAAAACAACTAATTAATTTTATTGAATTATATAACAGTAAAAAAACACTATATTTTTTGACTATATCCATCATAAAAGTTATAATAAGCTTTAAAATCTATGGTACAAGGTTTCCATCCAGACAATGAAAAATCTAGCTATCATTTTTTTGACAATTCAAACAGTCAAGAAGAATGTTACCATCTTTTCAAAAAAAAGTCTAGCAAAATATGGAACGCTACCTTGATAATAACATTTTGATAAAAACAATACGTTACTATCAAATCTAAGGCTGGATGACCAGTCAGTTTGGTTAAGCCATTTTTATCCGTCCGTTTTTAGCCTAAAGTCGGTGGATTCAAGGGTAAAGTTTGTGGCAATTCGTTCGGCCATCTTGTCGGGAAGGCCCACCAAGTCGCTAGCTATGCGGAGGGGTTAGTCCAAAGTGCGAAGCGTAGATTTATCTTGACAAGGATTCCTGGAGGGAGTTAATGTAATATTGTTAAAATCAAGTAGATCTTAACAAACCTGAAATAACGGGGGCAAGCATGGCCAACTTCGGTAAAAAAGGCTTCTCGATGGTAGAGGCGACCAAACCCATCTCCCAAACTCCCCGTGACGGGAATTTGGAGGCGCCAGAGGCCGCCGACGCGGCCGTCGCCCAAACTCCCCGGGACGGAACTTTGGAGGCGCCCAAGCCCGTCGCCCAAACTCCCCGGGACGCTCCTGTCGCCCAAACTCCCAGGGACGCACCCATCGACCAAACTCCCCGGGACGGAACATTGGTGGCGCCCGTGGCCGTGGCGAGGGCTGTGGGGCCGACCGGGCCTGGGGCCGGACCTGGCTTAGACATTGACGCGGCTACGGTGCCGGTGATAATCGAGTTGGTGGCTTTGGGATTGGATTTTCCGATGAGCCCTTTTGGCAAGAGGCACGTGGACACCCCGGTAGTCAAGGTGATTGTTGAGCAAGGCCTTGACGGGGGTTGGGGACTGCCCAAGACGTTTTTTGGTGGGGAGAAAAATTTGAGCGAAGCGGCTTATGACTTTATCATGGGCTTTTCGCTATTCCGGGCGCGGCCTTTGTTCAAGCAACTGGGGGCCTACTCCCTGGGGCTCTTGAAGCCCGACCGTCCCGATGGGGCGGTGAGCCGGGTTTTGGTCTGCGCCTATTTGGTGTTGGGCGCGTCCGGGGTAGGGGAAAAATTGGCCTGGGTAGAACTGGAAGGGCTTCCGGGTCGGGCGCGGTTAAAAGTCCCCGCGGGGATGCGGCTTGATAGATATTTTTCCCAGAGGGCGGGCACCGACCAAGTTAAGGCGGAACCCTTGGGGCCGGCTTTGGAATCGGCCTTGGTCACCCTTGGACGGCAAGTCGGTGAGCGAGCGGGGATGCGGGAAATCTTGTCCATGCTCTTACCGGGGAAATTTACCCTTGGCCAGGCGAAGGCAACCATCGAGACGTTGTCCGGCCAAAAAATAAACGAGGTATCCTTCAGGCGACACATGTCCCAAAAGACCGTTTATACCGGGGAAGAGTTAAAGTCCAAGCAATTCCGCCCCCCCAAGTTCTATCGTTTCAAGGATTAGAAGACGCGGCGGAGCTTGAGGCACCCGGCCGCTCCCTGATGGGGACGCGCCCAAGAGGGGAACGGCCCCAAGATGGGGGCCCCGGTTGGTTTAGTGCCTGAGGGGGTGTTCGGGAAGCTCGTCGTCGGGACCGTCGAAGTCGGCCTCGCCCTCGTCTTCGTCCGCGCCGCCGTCCTTGGCGGACATGTATTGGGTCAGCTGGTAGGCCTTGATCTTTTCGGACAAGGTCTTGCGGCTGATGCGAAGCATATCGGCGGCCTTTTTCTTTACGCCGTGGGTTTTCTCCAGTACGCTCAGAATATGGTTTTTCTCGGCTTCCTTCAGGGACAAGGCCTCGCCGGCATGGCCGGCGGCTTGGCCAGCCGCTGGGTCGGTCGCTTGGCCGGCTGTATGGCCGTGGGCCTGGTTGGCGGTTTGGTTGGCGGCCTGAGTGGCGGCTGGGTTGGCGGCGGCTTGGGTGCCGTGGGGAAGTTTATGGTAGACCGGCGTGGTCAGCGATTCGGGCAGATCGGTTTCGGTCACCTGGTCGGAGGCCATCATGACCACCACGTACTCCATGGCGTTTTGCAGCTCGCGGATGTTGCCGGGCCAGGAGTGGTTTAGCAATATATCCATGGCCGCCGGGGAAAAGCCGGCCACTTCCCGGCCGTTGCGCATGGCGTAACGCTGGAGATAGTAATTGGCCAGCTCGGGCAGATCCTCCAGGCGCTCGCGCAGGGACGGGACGCGGATCTTGAAGGTGAAGCGGTGGTAGATGTCCTCGCGGAACTTGCCGCTTTGGATGACCGTTTCCAGATCCACGTTGGTGGCGGCCAGGAAGCGCACATCGACCTTTTCGGCCTGATCGCTTCCCAGGGGTTGGATCTCCCGCTCCTGTAAGGCCCGCAGAAGCTTGGTTTGGAACTGGGGCGTGGTTTCGCCTATCTCGTCCAGAAAAACGGTCCCGCCCTCGGCCGATTTGAGTATGCCCTGTCGGTCGGTCACCGCCCCGGTGAAAGCCCCCTTGCGGTGCCCGAAGAGGCTATCCTCAACGGTTTCCTTGGAGACGGCCGAGCAGTTGCAGGTGGCGAAAAGCTGGTTGGCCCTAGGGCTTTTGCTCCAGATGAGGCGGGCCACCACCTCCTTGCCCACCCCGCTCTCGCCGGTCAGAAGGACGTTGGCCATGGAGGGGGCGATGCGCTCCACCAGCTCGACGATCTTGCGGAAGGCCGGGCTGCGGCCCATGATCAGGTTTTGCTCGCCGATTATACTGGCTTCCTTGGCTTCCTTTAGCTTGTGGTGTTCGAGGGCGTTATTGATCTTAAGGCGCAGGATGTCGATTTCCACGTCGCCCTTTATCAAAAAATCATAGGCGCCGTCTTTCATGGCCTGAACGGCGTCTTTTACCGTGGCGTAGCCGGTGAGCATGATGACCGGGGTCTGGGCGTTCATGGACTCGCCCTTGAAGCCGGAGATGGGCTCGGCCCGCTCGTTTTTCTTGATGAAGGCCAGGGCCTGAAGGCCGTCCAAGCCGTCCATTTTAATGTCCATGACGATGGCGTCAAAACGTTTTTTTACGCAGAGCTTCACCGCCTCAAAACCGTCCTTGGCCATGGTCAGGTCATAGCCCCAGTCCTTAAAGATAAAGCTGAAGGCGGTGCGGTGTTCGAGATCGTCGTCGACCAAAAGAACGGATATTTTCGCCATAACCACTAGCCGAAACGATAAGGGGCGACGGGATGGCCCCGAGGGTTTCAGCCCTCCTTTAAAGCGTTGTTGCCCAAGCCCCAGGCAAGCTTCCCCAGGGGAAGGTTACTGGGCGCCCAGGTAGGCGTCGATGACCAAAGGGTTGTTCAAAAGGTTTT